>JAESUL010000126.1 GCA_016763115.1 Phycisphaerales bacterium
CTGGTATCGATCAAGGACGCGATTGAAGATCCGGCACGGTTGATGCTTGAAATCTAGAGACTATCGAGCAACCCGGTGCACGAACTGAGAAGCATTTCGTACACCTTGTCGAATCCGTTGTCGCCGCCGTAGTAGGGGTCGGGGACATCGGGGGCGTTTGGTGTGCTTGGGTCGAATGATCGCATGAGCCGGATCTTGGCCGGGTCTACGCCGAGGTCGATCAGGTCATTCTTATTGGCAGCGTCCATCGCAAGGAAGAGATCGAACCCGTCGGGATCGGTGGATTGATCGAACTTGCGAGCAATGGAGTCCACCGTGATGCCGTTCTTTGCACCGACCATGATTGAGCGTGGGTCGGCGCGATTGCCGGCGTGCCAGCCGCCGGTGCCGCAGGAATCGACGATGAATCGGTCAGCGATCCCGCGTTGTTCAATCAGATGAAGAAAGATTGCTTCGGCCAGCGGCGAGCGGCAGATATTGCCAAGGCATACAAAGAGCACACGCTTGGGCTCGGTGGTCATGGTGTCACTCGGCTGCCGGCGGGGATGCCGAGGATGGCGTCGATCTGGTTGATGATGGGTGTGGCGATCTTTGACGATCGCATGTCGTTGCCGAAGGCGTCTTGGTCGAGCCGGATGCAGGGGACATCGGCGTTCTCGACGAGGCGTTCGAGTAAAAACGCATCACTCATGCGGTTGGCATCCATGTGCAGCATGAGATCCAATGCTGGAAGGAGTGTGAGGATGGGGTCACTTGTGTGGATGAATCGGAAGGGTTGGTGCAAGCTGCGATGGTGGCGGCGGGCGTTGGTGATGCCGTGGGCATTGGACGGGGCGATCCCGACAAGGTCGTAGCCGATACACGAGAGAAGCCCGAGCAAGAAGGAGAATGCCTTGGCGTTGGTGCTCTGTGGGCAATCGGCCATGGCACCAATGCAGAGTGTGCGTTCTGAGATGCCGAGGTGCTTGCGGATAGACTCGCGAGAATGCCTTGTTTGATACGAATCAAGGAGCGGGAGCATGTCACGGTCGATGGTTGCGGTGCGCTGCTGGCATTCGTTCCAGGTGTCGCGGTCCGCCTCGTCGAGCACCCGGACGAGGGTGTGGCGGGGGAAGGATCGGCGGGCGAGACGCGGGGCGGTCGAGATGAGTTCGGTGCTCGGGCAGACGCTCGATGCCATGGAGATGAGTTCGTCGGACCAGCAGATGATGTGGGTGTCTCTGGTGATGAGCGATTGCAGATTTCTCGCCATGAAGCGTGGGTTGCGGAAGACCGGCGCGATTCGCGCGGTGTGCTTGATCCCCAGAGCTGCCGCCGATTGCTCGGCGGTCTGGTCGCCGACCACGATGGTCGGGGCTTTGGGGAACAGACCAGACTCTTGGGCGTGTGCGCACAGAAGTGTCGGGAGCAATCGCCCCAGTTGATTGCCACCAGTTGTGTTTGATGGCGGGGCAACAAGGTGGATAACGGGTTGGGTGGGGTCTTGGGCGATCATCTCTGGGTGATGACTGTTTCGGTGATTTCGTGCTTGTAGAACATCTGCGCGAGCCCGAGCCCCGAACGGGTCGCCAACTCGGATTCGATTTTGAGTCGCTTTGAGGAATCCATGCCGGTCGTCGATGGGAGTTGTGGGATGGAGATCTTGAACTGGTTGCCGAACTCGTTTTCGGGCCAGACCCGTTCGCCCGTGGCGACCTCGATAACCTTCATCCGCATGGTTGCGGTGGGGGTGTAGGAACCGGCTTCGGGGAAGAGTGTGAACTCGGTGACGACTGCGTAGATGACATATTCTGCCCCGACAGCCTTGCCCAGTTCGGTGATGCTCATCCGGTCGCCGTGGCGTTCCTTGGAGGCGGCGGTCAAGATGCCCCGTGGGTCGATCATGTCGGTGAGGACCCGTTTTTTAAGCAGGGTGCTGGTCGCGGTCTGGGCGATGGAGAGCCGAAGCCGACGCAGGGCGATTTTGCTCGATGGGTCGTCCACAAAGATCACGGTTGATGCGTGCTCTTCGAGGGTGTAGACGGGCAAAATCTTTTGAGGCCCATGTATGGCGTAGGCAACGGGCGTGATGACATTGCACCCGCTGGACATCAACGAAGCCGCCAATCCGAGCAGGAGCAGTGCGGAGTAGGTGAAGATTGACTTGGACTTTGGCATGGCCATTTCGTTTCTCGAATCAATAAGGGATGATGTTTGGTTCTTCGTGATTGTAGAACAACCACGAGACCCGATTGATAAGGCGGTTGGAGAGTTCGGTGGTGACCGCGCTCTCGGGGATCTCGGTGCGCATGTACCCGGTGGAGTCGGGGAAGGTGACGCGGATTGATTTTTCGTAGATCGGGTCGTCGGGGATGACGCTGTCGGACTCGTAGACATACACAACGCAGGATGCCGCCCCGTCCCAGATGTACTGGTTGCCTGGTTCGTGTAGACGGTACTCGATGATTTCGATGACGATGAGTCGTTCTACGCCCAGCAGGGTGGCGACCTCGCCTCGCGTCATCGCGGGCCATTGGGGCGTGTTGTAGAGTACCGCGAGCAGGTCAATGCTCGGAATCGCGTAGGAAGGATCAGCGTTCTGGATAAGCCGATCGTTGGTCCGCTGGATGATGCGTGCGGTGAGCCCGGGCTGGTCGGATTGGATAAGCCGATCGGCGGTGCAGACCACCGCGAACGATTTACCGGGGATGCCTAGGTATTCTGCATCGACTTCGTGTGATCCGGTTCGGTGGGCGGATTCCATCATGCCGCCGACCGCTGCGCCGATGATGCACCCGGGCATCAAGAAGAGGGCGAGTGCCGCCAATGTAAGCATGAAGATTCGATGTATTTGTGTACCGTTCATCGGACTGTTTTCCTTACCATGTCATTATTTTGTAGATCCATGCGCCCAGAGCAAACGCTCCCAGTGCGAGGAATACCTTTGGTCGCAGCATCCCAATAAAAGCATCGCCGAGCTTTGCTCCGCTGACGGCTTGCACCAACGCGCCCCAGAATACCGCGGACGATCCGATCACGAGCAGAACCGCGAACGGCTGCGCTTTGGCGGATTGCACCCAATGACCTTCGCCCGCGTGGGCGAATGAGGTGGTCATGCCGCACGAGGGGCAGGGTTTATCAAACCAGACAGCCCATGCGCACGGGGCGAGCCCAAGTTGGGTGTGGGTGCCGTGCCCGTGGTCGGAGGGGGACATCCATGATGCGATACCCAATACGCTGATGATCAGAACCGAGAAGATTGCGGCGCCAACTCTCGCGCCAATAGTAGCGCGGAGTGGGGTTGTTCGCTCAGGTCTGGACAGCACTTGCATCGTTGATTGGGTCCCCATGCACTTGTGGTATACGCACCGGATCTTGGATTGATCCCTGCTGAACCGAACTTGGTTCAATCAAACTTGAACACGCCCTTGCGGTACCCATACACATACGCCACCAAGGTCGTAAAGAGGAAGAAGAAGATCCGGAGCAACCAGACCGTGCTGGTATCCGATCGTGGGTCCAGGCTCGTAAAGGTATGGGCCCAAGGGTACAGGAAGATCACTTCAATATCGAAAACAAGGAACACCATCGCAATGAGGTAAAACCGGATATTGAAGCGTTTGCGGGCGGTATTGACCGGGGTCATGCCGGATTCATAGGTCTCGCCTTTGCGATCGCCGGTCCGTGAAGGCCCGATGAGTTTGGTCGCCATAAGGTTCATCACCGCGAACCCGATGGCTGCGAGGAGCATCAGGAAAATCGGGAGGTACGCGTTGATCGTGTTGGCACCGAGGGTGAGGGTCATTTCAATGGCTCCGTGGAATCTGATCGGCATCCATGCCGACTCACTGATGATAGCCCAAAGCCGCCCTCCCGTGGTGAGGAGCCCGCATTGATCCGCCCTGCCAGATTGACAGTATGAATCTGGCGAATCCCCCGCTCGGCAGCGAATCTGGCGGGTTCTTTGCCCCGCAACACCGGATACAGTCTCCACAAGCCCGATCGCTTGGCACCGCAGTTGCCAGAGGTACGGGGCAGACGGTGCGCACTCGCATCCTTATTAGAGACGACACAACATCCCGGGCATGGAGCCCGGTTTTGGAGATTCAGACCATGGCATCCAAAGAACTCGTATTCGACATCGAAGCACGCCAAGCATTGCTCGCGGGGGTTGAAAAGCTCGCTGCAGCCGTCAAAGTCACGCTCGGCCCACGCGGGCGCAACGCGGTGATCGACAAATCATGGGGCGGCCCGACCGTCACCAAGGACGGCGTGTCCGTCGCCGAAGAGATCGAACTGAGCAACAAGGCCGAGAACATGGGCGCGATGCTCGTCAAGGAAGCGTCCTCCAAGACCTCCGACGACGCCGGCGACGGCACCACGACCGCGACCGTGCTCGCCGAAGCCCTCTTCAAAGAAGGCCTCCGCTACATCGCCGCGGGCGTCGATGCCAACGCACTCGTCCGAGGCATGAAAAAGGGCGTCGAGATCGCGTGCA
>JAESUL010000127.1 GCA_016763115.1 Phycisphaerales bacterium
CTTCCTCAGTTCACTCTTTCGGCTGATGGGCCTGGATTTGAAGGCTCCCGATCACACAACGCTATCGCGCCGTAGCGCCACGGTGGAGGTGCCTGAGTTCGTTCGGAGAGGGGACCAGCCGATCCACCTCACGATCGAAACGGTCTGTCCATAATGCGAATCCTTGGTTAGTCGATGTGGCGCTTAGATTAACTGGGTCCATTTTTATGAGGTGTTTACGTTCTCCCGCGTGGTCCCCGCTAACAAGTATATTGGGCGAAGCTAGCCACGGATTTTCTCTTCTAATTGCATCATGGCGGTATCGTCCAGGTATATCCACCAGGATTCCGGGTGGTGCTCGAAGGTTTCCCGCACGCCTTTGAGGTCGCCACGATTCAACCAACGTTGGATCTTCCACGGTGGGACGGCGAGATGTTCGGCTAGTCCTTTGACGGAGTACGAGCCATTCGGCCGCCGAGCAGGGAGAGAGCGTCCGCGTGTGATGTAAGTTCGAAAGCTAGCGACATCGTCATCGTCGAGGCGGATCCACCGGACCGGGTGCTGCCCGAACGGCAGGTACACTTCTAAGTCGACTTGCAATATCCCTCGCTGGATGGCCTTTTTCACCAGGTAAGTGTTGACGTCTAGAAATTGCGCGGCCGCCGTAAGGGAGTACCGCCCGTCGGGATGACGAGCGGGCAACCTTCGAACGTATCGCTCCGGGTCGATTGGCGGGCGTTCAATGCCGTGCTTTGTGCACGTGGAGCGAACACCTTGAGCTATCCATTTTGAGGCGGTCTTTGGCTTTACTCCGGCCTCGTTGAGAGCGACTGCTACTTGCCGGGCCGGCAGCCCCTGCGATACGAGTTCGCGTATCTTGTCGAGAACTTCGGGAGGCGTTTCCAAACGCTCCGCTCGGGTGGGCCGCGACACACCAAGCTCGGAAGCGGCACCACTGTGCCACTGAACGCGCACGAGTGTCTCTCGGCTTGGGACGTCAACGGGGAGGAGAGTCACGGCTTGAATTACCAACCTCAACATCGCCTTGCGATCGGCCTGTTTCGTCGTCGCAGACTGCCAGACATCCGATAGGTTATGGGCAATAGCACGGATCTGCGCACGGTCCTGAGCGTTGAGTTCAACGCGGTGCTCGCGCTTCGCTTTCGCGTACTGTCGCTCGACATCTTCAACCTCCCGGAGAGCCTCATCCCACTGGCGCTCTAGGGTGCGAACAACCACGCGATGTTCGGGATCGACGGCTTTGTATCGACGCTCGGCCAGGCAGACCGCACGCCGTGCTCGCTCCACCCGCATACGCCATTGCGAAGCGAGGGATTCTGCCTGGGTAGCAGCCACTTGTTCGACGGCCAGTGAAAGTTCAAGTTCGCTCGGCACCATTGTCTGTAGGAAGAGCGTCTCGGTGGCGTTGTCGATGTCGCGACCGCTGACACTCCAGCAACTGGGCCCAGCCGCGGGCTTATTGCCAAAACAGATGTAGTAGTACTGCCGTCGATTACTTTTTCCGTGATACGAAATCCCCATTCGGCGGCCGCAGCGACCGCACACTGTCAGTCCAGCGAGCAACGCGGCACCCTCTCGAGGCGCGGTGGGACCAGCGGTTCCACGGGCATTCGCCTGCAGCTTCGCCAAGTTCCGTTCGTACTGCTCCCAGCTGATGAAGCCCTCGTGAGCATCGCGGATAAAGACGGCCCAACTTTCCGGATCACTACTGAAGTGTCGGGCTGATGCGACGTCACCATCATCGGTCAATATCTTCCGAGTCGTGCTCTTGCCATATGTGTACGCGCCGGCATAGACGGGATTGTGGAGCATATTCTGAATGCGGCCCATGGTAAGCGGACGCCATACCATGTCCGTAACCGCGTCCGAGCGGAATTGCCGAGTTGGAACCAAGAAGTTCGTTTCGCGGGCCCAGCGCACCACGGCGCGCGCGCTGGGCTCGAGCGTGAAACGTTCAAGCAATGTTCGAATGGCAGCGCAGACCGATTCGTCCGGGTCGAACTCGAACTTAGAGCCGCCCCACACGTACCCCGTCGCTGGACGTAAATGGAGTTCACCCCGACGTGCTTTGTTGAGCTTCGCGCCCCGTAGACGCAAACGCAGCCACGTCAACTCAGCCTCTGACATGGTTCCCTTCAGGTCCAAGAGCAGTTTGTCATCAGCCTCTGCGGGGTCGTAGATCGTGTGCTCGTCAACGACCAGTACGCGAGCTACCGTACACAGGGAGAGCAACCTCTGCCAGTCTTGAGATGAGCGAGCGAGCCGGGATACCTCGATCGCGAAAATCGCACCGACTTCGCCATGGGCGACGGCCTGCGCAAGTCGAGTAAATCCCTTACGCGGTGCGGCGGTCGTACCACTCTTTCCCAAGTCCTCATCGATGATTTCCACCGCTGTCGTACACCAGCCGAGCTGTCTCGCCCGGTCCGCCAAGCCGTATTGTCGGTCGGTCGACTCGCTGTTTTCCAGCACCTGCTTCATTGTCGACTGCCTTACATAAACGCAGGCCTTGCGTTGAAGATGTTCCGCTCGGATCTTGCTCATGACTTGCCTCCCGCCCTTCGGCCGCCTCTGCCACGACCAATCGATGCGTCAACTTGCCCCACCACGGCAGTAGCCTTCGGAGATCCTCGTTTCTTGGCTGAGTCACCGCGGCCTCCAGTCTGCTTGTGTGCGTTCATGGCGCTGCTGCTAACAATCGAACTCGTTATCTCAACAATACCCAGGACATCCGACATCTCCTTGCTGTCAACTTCTTCGGCCTTGCGGGTCAACTCGGAGCTTCGGAGATGAACCCACCTGGCCAATTCCAGTGCTGAGCGCGGTGACAAAAACACGTCCCCTCCTTCCACTTGAAGCGGCGCGGCGGTTGGTCGAAGGTCTGTCCACTCAAGCGGCACGGTCGTCAGCACGCCCTCACGCAAAAGCGTTACGCAGTCTGGGCGGGGCTGACGAACAACAGTGACCTGCTCACCGAACCATGGGTGGACTTGTAGCGTCAGTTTAACATCTGACCACGGTGGGCTATTCGATCTGTTCGTAGTCTGATTGGCTTGTCGATTCCACCGGGCTGAAGATCGTTGGGGACAGTGAATGGCACGCCCACAAGCACAAGACCTCCAATAAGCGGCGAGCCTGGCGGAAGCTGCATCTCGCTGTCGACGGCGAGGGCTTCATCGTTGCTTCCGAACTCACTGAGAGTGGCGTCGATGACGCGTCCGTCGGCATCGCCATGATCGAGGGAATTGACGCCGAGATCGCGCGCTTCACCGCAGACGAGGGAGTAGAGCGACCGTCCGAACGAATGGGAGGTGCATACGACACGAGGGGGATCTACGAAGCGCTACAAGAGGTGGAGTCGCGCGTCCCCCAAAGGGAGGGAACGGATGTGACCGTCCGAACTCTAGTGAGGGGTGATCCCTCCTCGAAAAACGGCGTCGGTCTCGAAGCCTCCAGACGACATCTTGCAGCAACGCGATGTAGCGGTCGCGAGGATCGCTGAGGTGGGGCGTCGCCAATGGCGAAAGGAGGCAGGCGCCCATCAACAAGCGCGCGCCGAGAACGGGATGTACCGGTACAAGAGGATTATCGGGAATTCGCTTCGGGGCCGGACGGTGGCGACGCAAAAGGTGGAGACAAAGATTGGGGTATTAGTTATCAATCGAATGACGGAGTTCGGAATGCCGAATTCGGTGGCCATTTCGAAGTGAGCAGGGCGGGTTTGGGGTAGATCCGACACGGGTCCGGGACCGTGCAACAACGCCTCTCCTCTGGCTCCACCGACGTACTATCGTCGCCAACCATCGCGGCGTATCGGCTTCAACGCCAGCTCGAAGCGCAGCTGTAGCCCGGTCAGGAAGGAGTCGTCTTGCCACTCCACCCTTAGGCCGTTTCCCGGCGCAATAAGGACGAGTTCATCGTCTGCGAGCTGTGCCAGGGCCAGGCCTAGGAGTCCCGAGACGTAAGGCTTAGAGGTTCGTCGACAGGCGAGCGTCCCCGGCGGGGTCTTGACGAGTTTGGGGTATTTTCGCGCCGGGACACACCGCAAGGTCCAAGGGGCCTCGCTGGCTTGCTTAGCCGAGGCGCCTTTGCGCGCTGTGGGTTCGGGCTCGCGACCTTTAGAGCACCCGCCGCTAGTCGGCAATAGAGACAGAAGTAGCGCTTCGCCATCACGTTTCCAGGTGCCTTGGTAGCGTTGCTGGTCTTCAGTTCGGCGCGCTGTGTTGTTCTTGCTGCGCCAACTTCCACCGGCGGAGTCGGTCAGCCGACCTTTGCAGGCGGTAGTCGAACCGTCATTAGCCAAATCTAGGACGAAAGAGCTTCGAATCGTATCGACCGCCCACGACCGCGAGCAACTGGAATGCTGCTGCCAATCGACACGAACCGCGTAGTGTGTCGGCAGTGGAGGGATAGCGAGTAAGAGTAGGGCGGGCAACCAAATCATGGAACTACGGAACGCCTTGGGACGAGAATCGATCTACTCGGGGCACGTTTTGGCGAGTTCGTCCAAGTCCGATTGAAGCGACCTGTCTTTTTCTCAGTGGACCGAACTCTTGGAGCGTACGCGTGACCTATCTCTTGCGAAACACGATTACGATCGGCGCTCCGCCAGCATCTACTTGGTAGTGCGGCAGGTAGCCTGGTCGCTGCTCGGTGACCGGCGATAGATCCGCATCGATGAAGAATTCCGGTAATGTCTCTTGATGGACCAGATCGCCCCGAAGCGCGTCGAAGGTATGGGTCACGGCGCTGTTTGAGGCCCAGGTAGCGCCATCTGGAGCGGCGGAATTAACATAATCAACCGCTTTGTCGAGGCCCTCGCCCCACCAGCCGGTTTCGGCCAGTCTGC
>JAESUL010000128.1 GCA_016763115.1 Phycisphaerales bacterium
ATGGGATCATCACGATCCTCGCGACCGACCACGCCCCGCACAGCGCCGACGAAAAAAGCCAGCCGGTGGCCGACGCACCGTTTGGCATCATCGGGCTCGAATCCGCGCTCGGGTTGTACCACAAGGCACTCGTCGAAACCGGGCGAATCGACTGGCCCAAACTCATCGAACTGATGACCATCAATCCGGCCAAGTTGTGCAATCTTGACCATCGCGGGCTGGGCAAACTCGCCATCGGCGGGCCGGCGGACATCACACTCATTGACCCCGATCACGCATGGACCCTTTCACCCGCTGATCTGGTCGGAAAATCAACAAATACACCATTCCTTCAATGGACCATGAACGCCCGCCCGATGATGACCATGGTCAACGGCACCATCCAACATTCCCGTCTCGCGGAGCACGCATGAAACTCCTCAAACTCCTCTGGACCAAACGCGAAATCGTCATCGCGGCCATTGCGATCATCACCATCGCGGTCCATCTCATCTTGCGTTTCGCTGTCGGTACTACCGAGTTTTCGTACCAACTCCCGCTGATCATCTGCCTCATCCTCGGCGGCACCCCGCTGGTCCTTGAACTCGTGGGCAAAGCCCTCAAGCGTCAGTTCGGGTCCGATCTGCTCGCGGGGATCTCGATCGTCACCGCGGTGATCCTTGACGAGTACCTCGCCGGCACGATCGTTGTACTGATGTTGTCTGGCGGCGAAGCCCTCGAAGAATACGCCGTCCAAAACGCATCGAGCGTGCTCAAAGCACTCGCCAAACGGATGCCCTCGGTCGCGCACATAAAAACCGATGGCACACTCACCGATGTCCCCCTCGACGAGGTCAAAGTCGGCGACCATGTCACCATCTTCCCGCACGAAACCTCACCCGTCGACGGCACAGTCATCGACGGGCACGGCGTGATGGACGAGTCGTACCTCACCGGCGAGCCGTACATGATGTCCAAGGCGCCCGGATCATCGGTATTCTCTGGCGCTATCAACGGCGAGACCGCGATCACCATCGAGGCAACCAAGCCCGCAGAAGATTCACGGTACGCCCGGATCATGAAGGTGATGCTGGAAACCGAGCAGCAGAAACCACACATGCGCCGGATGGGCGATCAACTCGGGGCGATTTATACACCCATCGCGCTGGCCATGGCGATCGCGGCGTGGTTGATCTCCGGCGACCCAACCCGGTTCCTCGCGGTGCTTGTCGTGGCGACCCCTTGCCCGCTCTTGATCGGTATCCCCGTCGCCATCATCGGATCCATCTCGTTGTGTGCCCGGCGCGGGATCGTCATCAAAGACCCAAGCGTGCTCGAAACCATCGAGACCTGCAAGACCATTATCTTCGACAAAACCGGCACGCTCACCTACGGCACCCCCACCGTCACCAACATCATCACCGCCGACGGATTCGACCCGAACACCGTGCTCTCCAAAATCGTTTCGCTCGAACGATACTCCAAGCACCCGCTGGCAGAGGCGATCGTCAACGAGGGTGAAAAAAACGGCGTCTCAATCTCGGAACCCTCGCAGGTCTCTGAAAAACCCGGCGAGGGGCTCGCCGGCATCATCGATGCCAAGCGTGTGCTCATCACCGGACGCAACATGCTTGCGAAAATCGATCCGAGCGCACTGGATTTGTTGCCCGAGTTAACCGCCGGGCTCGAATGTGTCGTGACGATCGACGGCAAGTACGCCGCGACGGTGCAGTTCCGCGACGAGCCACGCAAAGAGGGCGATCTGTTCATCAAGCACCTGAGCACCAAGCACGGATACGAGAGGATCATGCTGGTTTCGGGTGATCGTGAATCCGAAGCTAACTACCTCGCCGAGCAAGTCGGCATCCCGATCGTTCACGCGGAACAAACCCCAGAGCAAAAGGTCGAGATCGCTCGCAAGGAATCTGAATCTGCACGCACCTGTTTCGTCGGCGACGGCATCAACGATGCCCCCGCGCTGACCCTCGCCACCGTCGGCATCGCCTTCGGACAAGCCAGCGACATCACCACCGAGGCGGCGGGCGTGGTTATCATGGATTCCTCGCTCGAACGCGTCGACGAGTTCTTTCACATCGCAAGGCACATGCGCAAGATCGCGCTCCAGTCCGCCATCGGGGGCATGGCCCTCAGCATTGTCGGGATGGTCCTCGCCGCGATGGGAATCCTCTCGCCCGTGTGGGGCGCGGTGTCCCAAGAGGTCATTGATGTGTTCGCTGTGGGCAATGCGCTGCGGGCTGCCTTCCCGCCCAAGGTGCTCTCGGATATCGACGATCACTAATCGCGTAGCCAGAACTTTCGCACCAGATGACCTAGGATGCGAGAACGAATACTCCCCGCTGCGGCGTTGCCCACGGCGGAAAACCAAAGGACGGAACCTGCCATGACCATCAAGATCGGGATCAACGGATTTGGACGCATCGGACGCCTTGTCTACCGCATCGCCAGCAACACAGAGGGCATCGAAGTCGTTGCCATCAACGACCTTGTCGATGCCGATTCGCTGGCGTACCTGCTCAAGTACGACACCATGCACGGGCGGTTCCTGATCGACGGCAAGCACGCCGACATCTCGCACACCAAGAACAGCATCACCGTCAATGGGTACACCACCAAAACCACCGCCGAACGCGACCCCGCCAAACTCGCTTGGGGTGACATGGGCGTTGACTATGTACTCGAATCCACCGGATTCTTCTTCACCCGCGACGCGGCTCAACTCCATATCGACAACAATGGGTGCAAGCGTGTTCTCCTCTCGGCCCCGACCAAAACTCCAGACACCGTCCCCACCTTCGTCCACAAGGTCAACTGCGGCAAGTACAACCCGGACACCGACACCATCCTCTCCAACGCATCGTGCACAACCAACTGCCTGGCGCCGATCACCAAGGTCATCATGGACAACTTCGGCATGGTCGAAGGACTCATGACCACCATCCACGCCGCCACCGCGACCCAACCCACCCAAGACGGCCCATCCAAGAAGGATTTCCGTGGCGGACGCAACGCGTACATGAACATCATCCCGTCCTCCACCGGCGCCGCCAAGGCTGTCGGGCTCTGCCTGCCCGAAACCGTCGGCAAGCTCACCGGGATGGCTTTCCGCGTGCCAACAGCGGATGTTTCGGTCGTTGATCTGACTTTCCGTACCGAGAAGGCGACCTCGATCGCCGAGATCAACGCCGCAATGAAGGCTGCTTCTGAAGGCAAGATGAAGGGCGTTCTGGGGTACACCGAAGAACCCGTGGTCTCGGCGGACTTCATCGGCGACCCGCACCCTTCGATCTACGACGCCGGCGCGTGCATCGAACTCAACGAACACTTCTTTAAGGTCGTTTCGTGGTACGACAACGAGGCCGGGTATGCACACCGATGCGTAGACATGCTGAAGATGATGGGCGAAAAAGACGGGCTCTAAACCGTTCGGTCAATCTGAAGTTCTTTTGCCGCCCGCACAACTCGCGGGCGTTTTTTTATCAATGTGACGAACGAAAGGGATTGCACTCGGGGCGAACACACCATACATCCTGTTGTTCCTTGATCGATCGGATATCAACTGGCTGAGGGCTTCCCCTCTTTCGAGCACTCAAAGTTTCAAATCCGCACTCGCCCAGCAGATCGTGAATGCGTTGTACCTTCGAGTCACCCAGCCATTGCGGCGAGATTTCAATCTGCATTGCATGTACTTTCTCTCGCAAGACTTGTTTCATGCCCTGAAGCACTTCCAACTCAGCTCCCTCAACATCCATCTTCACAATCAAGTTATCAGTATCGATGTTGGCCAGTTCGCTTTCCCCAACACGCATAGGCACTTCAATACGCTCATCTTGCTCCTCCGCATGCCGATTTGTGACTTCAGCGACAAATGAGTGACCGGTATTCCCATGCGGAACTGTCAGAGTCACACTGCCTTCCTCAGAACCGAGCGCACAGTTCATTATTTTCACATGGCCTAGACCCTGAGTCACCAGATGCTCACCCACGAGCTTGCATAGTTTCGGATTTGGCTCAAATGCGACTACCGTTCCGCTGTCGCCGACCAACTCAGCTCCAAGAGTAGTAAAATGCCCGAGGTTCATGCCGATATCGATCAATGTCCCTCCTGGGCGCAATGCTGCCTTGAGAAAGCGGACCGTGTGCGTCTCGTACAGTCTCTTGAACCAAAAAATGCTGGAATGCGGGTAGAGGTATGGATCGGCCAGAATCGTCGACTTGCACTCTCGAGTACGAAGAGGCCGAAAGCCACGAGGAAGCACTCGCGGATCCATGAGTGTCGGGATTAACCTTTTCCTCAAACTTGACCGGGCTTGAGCCCAAGGTATGCAAGGCCCGATAACACAGACACATTTGATACCGACATGTTTCACTGCATGTTTCACTGCAAGTTTCATATCGCCCCCATTCCTTCTGTGTGCCAATCGGCACACGGGTGTACGCAAGTTCATTCTACCCCAAAATGATTCTTCATTCACACGAGATCAGGTATACTGTAGCTCATGCGATACAAAGTCACACTTCTGCGTGCCGGGCGGCTTCTTCTTGATGGGGGCGGGATGTTCGGACTCATCCCCAAGGTCGTCTGGGAACGCTCGATTCAATGCGATGACAAGAACCGCATCGAGGTCATGCACAACTGCCTGCTGCTCGAATCCGTCGAGCCCGACCAGATGCTCGGGCGGCCACGACGGATCTTGATCGAAGCCGGCACGGGCGACAAACTCGACGAGAAGATGTCCAAAATCTTCGGGCTCGATGGAAGAACCGTAGAAACCGCCCTCACC
>JAESUL010000129.1 GCA_016763115.1 Phycisphaerales bacterium
AGGAGTACCCTGATGAGTTTTACGAGCAGGCCGCCCACTCCATGCCACAGTCTCAACAAATGGCCCATGGGCAAGGAGGCACAGGCATGATGCTGCAGATGTAGATGCAGCCAGGAAGAGTGCAGTTCCAAGACAACCAGTTCACCATCCCGGGCGAGGACGGCAAACCCGGCACCACCATCGAGATCCCCCCCACCCTGCTCATCACCGGCATGGGCATTGTCCCGAATATCAACCAGTGCGTGACCTCGGATGCAAAATCGCCGGGCAACCATCTTGTTCTCGTTGGTGCCTGCAACAACGCGATGGGCGGGTCACATTACCAGCAACTCTTCGGCACGCCGACCGGCGGCGACCCGTCGCTGCCCCGTGTTGATCTTGATCTTGGCCCAAAGACGGCCCAAGCCGTACACAAACTCATCAAGGCCGGGCTCGTTGGCAGCGCACACGATGTTTCCGATGGCGGCGTGCTTGTCGCCATCGCCGAGATGCTCATCGGCGGCTCGTCAACGACCGAAACGATCGGGTTCCAATCTTCTGGTTCACTTGATGTCGTGGCGTGCTTCGCGCAATCACCGTCGTGCTACCTGCTTGAAGTCACGGACCCGCGTTTGGTAATCAAAGCACTGGGAGAGATCCCGTGCAGCACGCTGGGCGTGCTGACGGATTCAGGATCACTGTGCTGCAATGAAATGTGCGTCGGCATCGATCAACTCACCGATGCATGGCGCAGCACGCTGGACTGGTCATAACGACCCGCTTTACGCGGCTTTCTTTCTTGCGATCGCGCCCCACTGGGCCAATCGGTCAACCCAGACCCCAAGGTTCTTGCAGAACTCGGATTTGGAGATGCACCCCGTCGCCCCGAGTGCTTCCACCGTCTGCTTGGTTTCGCTGCTCTCGTCGGCGGTCAGCACCAAGAACGGGATATCACACAACCCCGCGATGGATTTGGCTTTCTTGAGAATCTCCATCCCGTGCTTGCCGGGCAGCTCGAGATCGCACAGAATCGATTTGTACGGGTTGGACCCGCTTGCTGCGATCTGTTCGATTTTCTGCTTCGCTTCGTCGCCCGTGCTGACCCACTCGATCTTGGTCGTGCTGCTGCGTTTGAGCAACGACATGACCAGCGTCGCCGCCAATGCGTCATCCTCAATCAAGAGCATGGTATCGCCCGCAGCAGAAACCGGGATCTTGCCCGCTGTTTCTGGTTCGGCGATTGAGGGTTGATTCGTCGATTCTGATTTGGCTGCGGTAAACCTGCCCCAGACCTGCACATTGTTCCGCCCGGCATCCTTGGCGGCGTACACGCCCTTGTCGGCTTCCTCGACCAACTCGCCCGAGTTGCTCAACCGATCCGCCGGGCCGGCATCTATTCCCGAAACACCGATGCTCACCGTGATCGGGAGTTCATCGGGGACGCCTTCGACCGACGATGTATTGAATGGTTTGTCGGCAATGGTGTAGCGGAGACGCTCGGCGATCATCGCTGCATCAACCACACCCTTGCCGGGCAAGATGACAATAAACTCTTCGCCTCCATACCTGCAGACGATTCCGTCGCTTGAAACAACCTCGGTTGCTCGGCTTGCCAGTTCAACGAGCACCACATCGCCCGCAGCGTGCCCGTAGGTATCGTTGACCAGCTTAAACTTGTCAGCATCAAAGAACAGCACCGAGAGTGGGCTGTCGCTGGACACCGCATGGTCAAACATCGCGGTCATCTCGGCATCAAACTTCTTTCGGTTCCCAATCTTGGTCAGACCATCAGTCACACTCTCGCGGGCGAGCGACTCGGCCTCGCGCTGTGTCGAGAGTTGCAACGCCAACCCTTGTTCTTGGGCCTTGGAAATCAGCGATAACGCGCTGGGGATCTCGCCGATATCCTGATCGAACATCTTGGCAAGGGTCTTGGACGATTCGGCAATCTCTTCGAGCAGACTCTCAACATTCAGCCCGTTCTTGGTCCCGAACCAGTCGCCCGCCTGTCGCTCGATGCGCGATATTGCAGACTTGGGCGCGTCCGGACACATCGCGTCGGCAGCAAGAACCCCGAGCGCCACCGCGCGGACCATCTCGGCGTATTTCTGGTCGGCCTTGTCGGGCGAATGGTGGTACCGGATCGCAACACACAACTCGGTCGGCAGTTTCCACATTTTTCCGAGCATCTCCCCCACCTCGGTGTGGTCAAACCCGAGCGCCTCTTGCTCGGCGGCACAGAGTTTGCGATGAGGCACCGAGTAGATCAGATTGGTGTAGTCTTCTTTGAGAACCATAAAGGATGCGAGCATTCCCATGTCCTGGAACAGGGCGGCGGTGAACACCTCGTCGGCGTCCGAAAGCCGCAACTGCTTGGCAACCGCGCGGGCACCCGTCGCCCCCATGATCGCCCGTCGCCAGTGCCCGTTGAGATCAAACCCGTCGCCCGCATTGGCGGTCGTCTCGACGAGACTAAACCCGAGGACGATTGATTTCACCGTATTCAATCCGAGGAACCCGAGTGCCCGTTCGATCGAGCCGCAGGGCTTGGACAGCCCGTAGTAGCTCGAGTTGACCGTCTTGAGCACCTTGGAACTCATCCCCTGATCGGTCGAGACGAGCTTGGCGATGTCTTTCATATTGACATTGGGATCGCCCGTGAGTTCCAAGAGTTGGACCGCCACCGCGGGGAGCGATGGAAGATTTGGACAGTTGAGGACATCAATAAGTTTGGGGGTACCCGGTGTCATAAACACATCTCTCCGGTTCGTCAACGATGGCTCGTGGCAGGATGAATACCCTGCCTGCAATCTAGATCGACCAGTTCTGTAGGGAGAAGTACCCCGAACAGGGTGAATTCTTGAAATAAAACAACCGTGTGCGCCCCTTGGTTGGGGGGGGATCGGATAAACCAGTTCGGGCATCCGATAACGAAAAAATGGTTATCGTAATCCGTATTCTTTGAGTTTTCGATAGAGTGTCCGCTCGCCGATTCCCAGCATGTGGGCGGTCTTTTCGCGGTTGCCTCCGGTGAGTTTGAGGGTTTCGCGGATCGCGCGTTTTTCGAGTTGCTCCAGGCTTGTCCCCGCCAATGACCCGCCGCCGGTGGGCTCATTCTCTGCATCGTTCTCGGACAACCGGATCGACTCGGGAATATGCCCTACATCTATACGCACCGGTGCGTCGCCCCCAGCGTCGCCCGATGCCATCACGACCATGTTCTGGACCGTGTTGAGCAACTGACGAACATTGCCCGGCCAGCCAAACGCGGTCAACCGCATCATGGCCGCGTCGCTGATCTCCGCCGACGGGCGATCGGGCATCATTTCTGCGGAAAACTTCGCAGCCGCGTGACGCACAATCCGTGGGATATCCTCGCGCCGATCCCGCAAAGGCGGCAGCACCACATGGCTCGCGTTGATCCGGAACAGCAGGTCCTGACGGAACGAACCGTCATTCACCATCGTTTCAAGGTTCTTGTTTGTTGCGCACACAAGGCGGACATCGACATGGCGGACATCGTTGGACCCCACACGCACCACCTCGCCGCCTTCGAGTACACGCAGCAGCTTGGCCTGCATGGTCAGGGGCATGTCGCCGATCTCGTCGAGAAAAAGTGTCCCGCCGCTGGCGTACTCGAACACG
>JAESUL010000130.1 GCA_016763115.1 Phycisphaerales bacterium
CATGTTGATGGCGCGGATGGCGTCGTCTTGGGCGACTTTCTGAGGCGTGCAAACGATGACCGCGCCGGCGAGTTGGACCGTCTGGGCAAGGGTCAAAGGGACATCGCCGGTTCCTGGGGGGAGGTCGATGATGAGGTAGTCGAGTTCGCCCCATTGGGTGCGTTCGATGAGTTGGTGGAACGCGCCGTGGGCCATGGGGCCTCGCCAGATGAGGGGCTTGTCTGATTCAACGAGTTTGCCCATCGTGATGGCTTTGATGTCGTGGACGAGGAAGGGCATCATGTTGGATCCGATGACGACCTGGTCGAGTGCGCCGAGCCCGAGCATGGTAGGGAGCGATGGGCCGTAGATGTCGCCGTCAAGGATGCCGACGGTGTGACCTTTGCGTGCAAGCCCAACGGCGAGGTTGACGGCGACGGTGGATTTGCCCACGCCGCCCTTGCCTGCGCCGACAGCGATGATGTGCTTGACACCCGGCACGCCGGTGGCGGCGTTCTGGGCGTTGGGTGCGCCGGGCGTTTTCGTTTGCGCGGGTGCGGATTTGTTATTGCTGTTGAGTTTCATGATGACCTGGCCGGCGTGGTCGACAAAGTCGATGATGAGGGTGAGGTCATTGATGCCCTCTTCCTTTGCTTGGGCGCGGACGGCCGAGTCGATGACGGCGCCGAGTTTGGTCAGCGTGTCCTTGGATGGTTGAGGCGTATCGGCATCTTTGGTCATCGAGATGCGGACGGAGGCGTGCTCGTCGCAGATCGCGATGTTGAGGATCGCGTCGGCGGAAACAAGGTCTTCGCCGGTGGGCAGGAGTACGGAGGAGAGGGCGTCGCGGATGTGGTCTTTGGTGATTGGCATGGTTCGTTTGGGGCGGTTGTACCGGGTGTGAACGGGTTGGTTTGGGCGTTTTCTACGGGGAAAACGGCGTTTGAGCCAGAGTATGAATAGTAGTCGTGAACCTTTGGTATGTGGGGGTGCAATACGACCGATTCAACGGCGTTGGGCATGATGAATCATTTGGGGACCGCCCGGCGTGGCTCGGGCGTGACGACAACGACTACTTTGTGGGAGACACTACCGATGAAACGAGCAACACCTTTTGCAGCGATCGCACTCTTTGGGCTTTGTGGGTTGGCAATCGCCGGCCCGGACAACAAGCAGGACGATAAGCAAACACTGCGTGGACCGCGGGTCCAGCAGAACACCGACCAAGATCAGCAAGGCGAAAAAAATGAACGCCGAGTGAAGAAGGAATCCAAGCAAAGGGATCAGCGGGCTGCCCGTCCGGGGGCAGAGATGCGTGTGATGATTGCTGCGATGCGTGCGCTCAAGAAGGCTGAGGGCGATCTGGCGTTGAGCGATGAGCAAGAGGAGCAGATCAAGGCGATCGTCAAAGAACACCGCGAAGCGATGAAAGCCTTCATGGAAGAGCACCGCGAAGAACTTCAGGCGATCCGTCCCGAGGGCGCACCTGAGCGCGGGCAGCGTGGTGATCGGGCTGGTCGCCAGGATCGTGATGACCACGAGGGCATGATGGATGATTCGGATGGCATGCATGACATGGATGGCGAGAAGCCCGATCGTTCACGCCGGCGCGGCGGGGCGGATGCAAAGAGGGATCGCCCAAACCCCGAGGCCCGTCGTGCTGCGATGGAGAAGGTCAAAGAGATCATGAAGGACGCGCCCAACGATGGGCAAGCCCGCAAGAAGATTATGGCCTTGCTCAGCGACGGGCAGCGTGATCTGGTCAAGAAGACCATGCGGAAACAACGCCAACGCATCGAAGGTCGGCGAGGCGAGATGCAGAATAGACGCGGTCAACGCACCAAGCAGGGCGAGCAAGCCAAGCGTGAAAATCGGCGTGGGCAGCGGAGCGATGACGCCAAGCAGAGCGATCGCAAGCCCCGCGGTGCCAAGAGAGGGCAGCGTAAATCACCCGACGATGACTAAGCATTGAATCGTTGTGCCAATGGGTGCACAGCGATGAACACGGACCCCGATTCCGCGTGGGGCCGCATTCCGAGAGGGTGCGGCCCCCTTTTGACATGAACCCGTGGCACAGGCGTCCCGCCTGTGGCTTTCTCTCTTGTTTACGTGTTGTGCTTGAAAGGTATTCGGTTGAAAAATCATCACAGGCGGGACGCCTGTGCTACCGGTCTTTTTAGTTCGTCGCCAGTTCGCTCATGTTAATGGTGACGGGGACATAGGTTCTTGCGACGCGGTCGGTAAACTCGCCCTTGAATTTTTCCATGATGGTGCGCATGGCCCAGTTGTTGCCGTCGGCGAGCCCGCAAATTGTTGTCCCGGGCATCGAGCCCATCGAGCAGGCGACCTCCATCGCGAGATCAAGGTCCTTGGACTTGGCATCGCCGGCTTCTATGCGGGTCATGAGTTGGTAGAGCCAGCCCGAGCCCTCGCGGCACGGGGTGCATTGCCCGCACGATTCGTGCTTGAAGAACCGGGCAATGTTGCGGGCGACGGCGACCATGTCGGTGTCCTCGTCGAACACGGTTGGGCCCGAGGTGCCCAGCCCGAGGACATTGTGCTGGCGACCGATGTCGAAGTCCATGCAGGCGTCGTATTGATCGGTGCCGAGGATGCCCATGGAGACGCCGCCGGGGATGGCGGCCTTGAATCTTTTTCCGTTGCGGATGCCGCCACAGAAATCTTCGATCAGTGTGCGGAGCGGCACGCCGAGTTCGAGTTCGTAGCATCCGGGTTTGGCGACATGCCCCGAGACGCCCATCAACTTGGTGCCGTAGGAGGGTGGGCCACCGATGGAGGATTCGACGCCGAGTTCGCTGTACCACTTGGCGCCGCGTTCGATGATTGATGGGATGGAGGCGAGGGTTTCGACATTGTTGATGATCGTGGGTCGGCCGAAGAGTCCTTTGATGGCGGGGAAGGGTGGCTTGATGCGTGGCCAACCTCGTTTGCCCTCGATGCCTTCGAGCAGCGCGGTTTCTTCGCCACAGATGTAGGCACCTGCGCCGCGGTGGACATGGCAGTCGGCGATGAACGGATCACCTGATGCGCTGGACTGGTTGATCATTCCATTTTTACCAAAGATTCCGTTGTCGTAGGCTTCTTTGATTGCGTTTTCGAGGACATGGGCCTGGTGGTGGTATTCGCCACGGATGAAGATGAAGGCGCGGTTGAGTCGGCAGGCGTACATGCAGATGGCGATGCCTTCGAGCATCATGTGCGGGTCAAAGTCCATAAGCAGCCGGTC
>JAESUL010000131.1 GCA_016763115.1 Phycisphaerales bacterium
CATCAAAATACGCCACCTTAGCTCAGTTGATAGAGCAGCTGATTTGTAATCTGCAGGTCCTCGGTTTGAGTCCGAGAGGTGGCTTTGGGCTTGGTTTGTTGCCTCGGCAGCGTCCTGAGCCTAGATTTGGCACTCCCTTGCATCTGTGAGGGGACACTTATCGGGCGTGTATCCAAGTGGCCAAAGGACGGGGATTGTAAATCCTCTTGCGTTAGCATTCGATGGTTCGAATCCATCCGCGCCCATTGAAGGCTTCTCCTCGGAGGGGCTTTTTTTTTATGCCTAGGTACTTCTGAAATCCAGGCATTGATGGTCCGAGAATAGTAGATGATCGGGAATCTTCCCCGAGTGAGGGCTCGGCAATGGTGCAGTTGCTCTTCGTGTTCAAGTTGGCTCTCTGATGACCGATATTCCATGGGAAGAGCCAGTTATACGCGGAGTTTGCCTCTATGGGATCAGGTCTGTTCAAGAATGTGATGGGAAATCGTTTCGGGCTTGCCCGAGGCGAGAAGTTCGTCGCCGCGACCGGGCTCGGATTTGTCACCACGCTCATTGTCGCATTTGGCGTCATGGGATGGATGACCATCCGCTCGATCGAACAGGGCAACGCACAACTGATCGAAACCAACGCGAAGCAACTGACATCAATCCTCGCGTCCCAGGCAGAACTACGCCTCCAAGAGGGGGACTTATCAGGCTTACGCCGATTGATTCTTGATGCAGCATCATCGGGCGGGGTCGAGCATTGCTCGGTTGTTGTTCCTGGTGTTGGCATCATCGCATCGACCACGGTTTCAGAGATCGATATCCAATCGCTCGATGAGATCAAGGCTTCGGGCATCGGTTCGGAGCGATTGGTACGGGTACTTGAAAATGGGCGCGTCGAGGTTCATGAGCCGTTGCGTGTTGGTGAACAGCATTTGATGGTCCTTCAGATCGCTACTTCTCCCAGCAGCACCGGGTCGGTTGCGGGCTATGTACAAACGATTTTGGTGGTGGTTGGTGCCAGCGGGCTCGTGCTGATGCTCTGGATATACCGTCGATTCCGGACCAAACTCGGGGGGATCAGCGCGGTTGGTGAATCATTGATCGATTTTCACAAAGGCGAACGCCGGGTGGAATGCCTGCGAGTCGGTGATATGCTCGGGACAGAAGCCCAGGCATTCAATCAGATGCTGATCGAACGCGAGGCGGTTGAGAACGAATCGGTTGACCGCGAGATCCGCGAATGCTTTGCGACCCATGGTGGCGATGGCGTCGGTCTGCGAGAAGCGTGCAGCACGATCACGCAAGGCTTGATGATCGTCGATGCCGCATTGTTGGTGCAGTACTCCAATGGAGCGGCGTGCTCGTTCCTTGGACACGATGGCACACATACAGACGGATGGATGCTTGAAGGGCAGGGCATCGAGCAAGAGTTGATTGACGCGGTGCATCAAGTGCTTGACGGCTCGAGCGGGACACGCTTGGTCGTTGAGACCGGAGATCTCACTCAGGTCAGCGGCGGGTCCACCGTGCTCAAAATCGTCATCACACAGATCGCCGACGGCGACGATCAGCGGGTGATCTTGGTGATCGAGGACATTACCCAGCAGCGGATCTCGGATGAATCACGCAATACCCTGATGGCCCAGGCAACGCATGAGTTGCGGACGCCTTTGACCAATATCCGGTTGTATGTTGAAGAAGCGATCGAGGCGGGGTCTGAGGACGAAGCGATGCGGGAGACCGCGCTCAATGTCATCAACAAGGAATCGCGTCGGCTTGAACGGGTGATCAGCGACATGATGAGCGTGTCGGAGATCGAAGCCGGCTCGCTGTCGATCCGGATGGGTGATCTTCGGATTGGTGATCTTGTTTCAGGGCTTGAGCTGGATTACAAGGCACAAGCCAAAGAGAAATCTATTGAGTTGTCGTTTAATCTGCCGCCCAAAATGCCGGTTCTGCAAGCCGATCGTGATCGGGTCGAGCAGGCGTTGCACAACCTGATCGGCAACGCGATGAAATACACGCCTGAGGGCGGAAAAGTTGCTGTCCGGTTCGCATTCGATGATGACGATTCGATGCGTGTCGAGGTGGTCGATACCGGGATCGGGATTGATCCCGATGAATGCGCCAAGATATTCGAGAAGTTCTATCGCGCGGACGATCGGCGAGTTTCTGATGTCACCGGCTCGGGGCTCGGGCTCGCGCTTGCACGCGAGATCGCCCGGCTGCATGGCGGGGATATCACGGTGGAGTCCGAGATCGACCACGGCAGCACCTTCACACTCACGATCCCGTCGGGTACAGAGTCAATGAATCAGGCAGCGTAAGGAGGGACTGATGCGAATCGAAGAATCTCAGCACGGTGCGGTGACGGTCATCCGTCCACTCGGCCCTCTTGCCAGTCAGGGCGATGCGACCTTGCTCGATGAGCACGCACGCAAAGCCGTGAAACAATCGCATGGGCGTGTTGTCCTTGATGCATCGAAGGTCTCGTTCATCGATTCGTTTGGGCTTGAGGCATTGGTTGACATTTCCGATCGGCTTGCGAGCAGCGGGAAATCATTCCGGATCTGTGGCATCAGCGAAACGCTCCGAGAGGTCTTTGCGATCACCGAACTCACTGCGAAGTTTCAGCAGTACGAGGATGTCCAGGGTGCGGTCAGGAGTTTCCTCTAGGTGAACGACGACCAGAAACCAACACAGCGACTCACGCGAGCACAACGCCCGCGTCTTGTCGGCGAGGTGCTCGTAACGGATGGACATATCTCCGAGGAGCAACTCTCGCGTGCGCTGGCCGAGCAGAAATCCGCGGGACAAAGGCTTGGCGAGTTGCTGGTGAGCCAGGGCACTGTATCAGGGATGACACTTGTACGATCATTGGCCAAGTGCCTCGGTGTTCGCGGCGTTCAGTTGCGTCATGGGCTGCTTGATTCATCGCTGATTTCGCTCATCGACGAGGAAGAGGCCGAGCGGTTGAAGGTGCTCCCGATGTTCCGTGTGCACGATACGCTGACGGTCGCGATGGTCGAGCCTCAAAGCCTGCCCACGATTGATCGGCTGCGTGATCTGACGGGGATGAAGATCCGCCCGGTGCTTGCGCTCGAAGACAACATTCTTGAGTACATCAAGAAATACGCGGGCGGCGATGTTGATGTTGATGCCTTCTTGACAAGCCTTGCCGAGAGCGATATTGAGGTGGTCGAGCGTGAACGGATTGACGAGGGGCCAAGCACCGATCTCGATCACATGATCGAGGGATCACCGATAGTGAATCTGGTGAATGTGGCCTTGATTACTGCGGTGAAAGACAAAGCGTCGGATATTCATATCGAGCCGAGCGCGAAGGGGACACGCATTCGGTACCGGATTGATGGCGGGTTGCGGAACCTGATGAAGCCGCCGCCGGGCATGCACGCGGCGATTGTGAGCCGGGTCAAGATCATTGGAAAGATGGACATCGCGGAAAAGCGATTGCCACAGGAAGGGCGTGTGCGGATCGTTGCCGAGGGGCGTGAGATTGATCTGCGGGTGTCGAGTATCCCAACCTTGTTGGGCGAAAAACTCGTGATCCGAATTCTCGACAAACAAAACTTGCAAGTTTGCATGGAGGATCTCGGGTTCCGTACAGGGGTGCTCGATGGGTTCCAGCGAGTGCTCCGTCTGACGCACGGGATGGTGCTCGTGACCGGGCCGACCGGTTCGGGCAAGACGACGACACTGTACTCGGCGCTGGACCTTCTCCGCAGCCCCGAGCACAATATTGTGACGGTCGAGGACCCGGTTGAATACCAGTTGGATCTGATCAACCAGATTCAGGTTCACGAAGCGATCGGGTTGACCTTTGCACGGACACTCCGATCTATTCTTCGTCAGGACCCCGATATTATCATGATCGGCGAGATCCGCGACGGAGAAACCGCAGCCGTGGCGGTGCAGGCCGCGCTGACCGGGCATGGGGTATTGGCAACGCTGCATACGAATGATGCGCCCGGTGCGGTGGCAAGATTGATGGACATGGATGTTCAGCCGTACCTGCTGAGTTCTGCGCTCAACGGCGTGGTCGCCCAGCGGTTGGCGCGGACAACCTGCGGGTCGTGCGAGATGAAGTATTATCCGAGCGAACAAGCCCTTATCGACGCCGGGCTCGCTCATATGCAGGGTCGTGCGTTCCGAAAAGGTGCGGGGTGCTCGGAGTGTCACGACAGTGGGTTCCAGGGTCGCTTGGGCATCTATGAGTTTATGGAAGTGACGCCCGAGGTTCGGCGGATGATTTATCGCAATGCTCCAACGCATGAGATCCGGACCGA
Source organism: Phycisphaerales bacterium (assembly GCA_016763115.1). Taxonomy (GTDB): domain Bacteria; phylum Planctomycetota; class Phycisphaerae; order Phycisphaerales; family UBA1924; genus UBA1924. Next base: position 4,296 of record JAESUL010000131.1, read on the forward strand.
GTTGCACCGCGTCGGGCAGCGGTCACTCCGCGAAGAAGGGGTGCAGCTTGCGATCGACCAGAAAACAAGCCTCGAGGAGATCCTCCGTGTGACACAAACTGATGAGGGTGATGGCGAACAGGATGAATCAACCGCCGTCATTGGGGAGGCTGCATGAGTTATACATACGAAGCATATGACTCGGCAGGCGCGTTGCAGAAGGGCGTGATCGAAGCAGCATCGGTTGATGAGGCGACGGAACTCTTGCGGGCCAAGAAACTGTTTGTGAGTTCGATCGCCGAGGGTGGATCGGTGTCAACCAAGAAGAAACGCAAGCTGGGATCAAAGCGGGTTTCATCGAAGACCATCGCGATGTTCGCCCGTGAACTGGCAGTATTGGTGTCCACCGGCACGCCAATTCTTGACGCGATAGCCTCGCTCAAACGCCAATCGCGTGATGAGAACTGGATCGCCGTGCTTGCAGATGTTCAGCGTCGCCTGGAAGAGGGTGACTCCCTGAGCGTCGCGCTCGAAGCCCATTCGTCTGTATTTGATGCGGTTTTCCGCTCGCTCGTATCCGCGGGTGAATCGAGCGGGCATCTTGATGCGATGCTGACGCGGCTGGCGATTCTGACACGCCGACAAGCGCAGATTAAGGCCAATATTTCCGGTGCGATGGTGTATCCGATCTTGCTCACCGGGATCTCGCTGATTGTGCTTGGCGTGATGATCGGGGTGGTGTTGCCGCGGTTCTCGGGGCTGTTCGAGACACTCGATACGCCTTTGCCCCCGACAACAAAGATACTCATGTCGATGTCTGACATTATGCGTTCGTACTGGTGGGGGATTATACCGGTATTCATCGGTCTGGTGAGCGCACTGGTTGTTTGGCTTCGTAGTGAATCGGGCACGGACGCTGTGGGAACGATTATTCTCAAGACCCCAAATGTTGGTGATATTTATCGCCAGTTCAACACGGCTCGGATTACTCGGCTCATGGGCGTGCTCCTCGAAGCACATGTCCCGATGCTCGACGCGATTCATCTCACCCGCCAGTCCGTGTCGCATCGCTCATACCGTGAGTTGCTCACCAATGCCGAAGACGCGGTGACCAAGGGTGAAACGATCAGTTCCGCGTTTGATCGCGGCGGGCTGATTGTGCCTTCGGTTGTTGAGGCGTTGCGGAACGGCGAGCAGTCGGGACGATTGGGCGATGTGCTTAACAGTGTTTCAGATTATCTCGATGAGGAAAACGAGACGATTGTGCGCTCGATTTCGAGCATCATTGAGCCGGTCATCATGATTATTCTCGGCATCTTTGTCGGGATCGTCGCGATCAGCATGTTCTTGCCACTGTTCGATCTGACCGCTTCAACCGGTGGGGGTGGGTGATGGGTATTGCTGTGCAAACATCATGTTCGTCGATCGGGCTTGTCCACGATTCCAACGAGTTTCGCGCGGTGCAGTTGCAGCGAGGGGGATGGGGAGAGCGGGTGCTGGCTACAGCGATATTTCCTCGCATGATCGGTGGGTGTGGGCTGGAACTGAGCGAGGATGAACTCCGGTGGGTCGGCTCAATGCTTGCCCGGCGCGGGTTTGTGGGCAATCGGCTTTCGCTGCTGCCGGCATCAAAATGGTGCTCGTCGCACATCCTTGAACTGCCCCCGGTCGATGATATCAAAGCCAAGCAACAAGTCGCGCGGGTGGAAGTGGCGCGAGAACGAAAATGCGATCTAAACTCATTCGGGATCGGGCTCTGGGACCTTCCGGCAAAGGGACGAACACGCGAGACCATGGCGGTGTCGTGTGATCGATCGCCGCTCGACGAGGCATTGGACCAACTGGCCGCGGTCGGGTTTGATCCTCTCGCGATTGACCTTCCTGAGCAGACCGTTGTCCGTGCATCTTTGGACCAGGAGAATAGTATCGGGATTGCGGGGTACTTGCACATCGGATGGGACTCATCTCTGGCGGTCATCGCAAACGATGGCGTGGTTGTGTATATTCGGCGGGTTGCCCACGGGCTCGGCGATGTTCATACCCAGATAAAAGAGCAGTACGGATTGGATCAGGCCGCCCTTGCCCGGCTTGTTCAGCGGGTGCAAGATGAGCAACTCGAGGATCACGAACGACCTGTTGGAGCCATGTGGACCATGATGACCCGTTCGCTTGTGGAAGAACTCGATGTCGCGGTCCGGTATGTTTCACATGCGTATCGAATGGCAGAACTCGGCTCGATCTGTCTGAGTGGGTACGGAGCGACCCACAGCGGGCTCATCGAGCAGGTGGATACATTGCTCGGCATGCCTGTTTCTCCGCTTGTACCCGAGACGCTGAAGATTTCGGGGATCTCCTCAGCGCAGTGTGCCCTTCTTGCCATGCCCTACGGGCTGGCAGTGAGGAATGATCGCCCATGAAGAATGCAGTGAATCAGATCAACCTTATCCCCGCCGACCGTATTCTTGAACGCAAGCAACTCCGGGCATTCTCGCGGTGGAGCATTGTTTGCTTCCTGGGTGCATTTGTGTGTGGCGTGCCCGTTCTTGTTGTTCTTCTCGCGTCGGGGGTTGCCCAAGACACACTGGGCCTTCGCACCTTTGAGAATGCGGGGCGTGTTGAATCAACAATGCAATCGAATCAGGGTTTGCAGAAGCAACTGATTCTGCTCAATACGCAGAGCGAAGCGGTTGCGATGCTCGAACGCCGAATTGATTGGGGTGGAATCTTCCAGGGGCTTGCAACAGCGGCCAAGGACAGGGCTTGGCTTGACCGTGTTGAGTGCGGAACGCAGACGGGGCAGAATGCTGAGCGGGTGGAAATCAAGATCCATGGGTATGCAGATTCGCAGGGCGCAACGCGTGGATTCGTGGTATCGCTCGAGCAGATCGGGCTCTTTGATGAGGTTGTTCTCGATGATACAACCCGCGTCTTTGCCAAGGACACCGAGCGTATCCAGTTTGGAATTACCCTGGTACTCGATCCGAGCTTGGTTGAAAAGGGGGTGGACCGATGAATCCCTTTAGTCTGTGTAAAAAAATACAGCCCACGGGCATACACGCGATTGGTGGAGTTGCTGTTGCATCTATGGTTTTTGGGTCCTCGATGTTCCTTTACCAAACGGCGAAGAGCGGGAATGCGAAAGCAGAACTCAAGCACATCGAATATTCTCAGAGTGTGCTCAAACTCGAAGAGCAGGCAGATTCAAGCACGGCGTTGCATGCACAGATCCAGGATATCCAGAGCAGGGTCGAGTCCTTGCCAATGCTTGATCGTGCATCGTCCTATAACCAACGATCGGCGATGATCGCATCTGTGGCCGAAAGTTCGGGCATCCGCATCGACACGCTCCAGCCCGAAGAACAACGGACGGAGGGGCGGGTTTCGTGGATTCCTATCGTGTGCACCGGCGAGGGCGGGGTTGATTCGCTCATGTCATGGATTGAGACACTCGAAAAAGAATGGCCCGATATCGTGGTGCAATCACTCAGTATTGACACCGGATCGGCTGATGGTCTGGTCCGTTTGGGTGTTGTGTTCCGGTGGTATGTTCTGGCGCCTCAAGCGGGATGAAAAAATACCCGCATCGGCTTGCACCGGTCCCGAATGAATTGGCTAGTGTATTCATGGGACTCTCAACAGAACGAAAAGTATTTCTCGGATTGTTTCTCGTCGCAGGCGGCGCGTTTCTTATGGACCAGGCCATCCTTGGGCCGAGCGGCGCCGAGGCATCGGTTGTTGATCTCGGGCTGGATCTCTCTAGCGAGAGCATCCTCGCGATCGGCACACAGGTTCAATCGCCAAGCAAGAGCCAGGCGACCGCGGCGTCACTGCTCAACGAGCGGCTCGCCAATCTGACCAAGAACATCGATCAGGATTCATCCCTCAATCAGTTGTTCTCGGACCCGATGCTGCGGGCGATCGAATCACCAACAGAAGCGGATGCTGCGGCGGTGCAGAGCACGCCGGTGGTTGCGGTTCAGTTGCCAAAGCTCTCGGCGGTGATGCCATCACAGAGCGGTGGGGCCGCGGTGATTGATGGAGTGCTGATCCGCGCTGGCGGGGAAAGCGCAGCAGGGTTTCGTCTGATAACAGTTCAGAAACGCTCGGTGATCCTTGAGAAATCGGGCAACCGGTACACCATCGAGGTTCCTGTGCTCGGCGGGTGATGAAGTGGTCTGGTTATAACGGGGCGGTTTCCATGATTTAGGGGGGCGTTGATGTCGTGACCAGAGAGCACCGGGTATCCCTCCGATATGGAGGTATGCACCGGAAGCAATGGACGCTTCCTCAACCTATTGGAGAACACTGATATGCTCGCAACAGCAGACACATTCACAAAGAACGATGATGCTCGTCGGGCATTCAGCCTAATCGAACTCGTCATCGTCGTGGTGATCATCGGGATCATCGGCGCGATCGCCATCCCTCGTATGAGCCGCGGTGCCGCCGGTGCCGCCGATTCAGGTCTGACGGCCGATGTCGCGGTCCTCCGTAATGCTATTGACCTTTTCAAGGCCGAGCACGGCGGGCTTGAGCCAGCATTGGCTACCTTCTCCGCCCAACTCACAACTTACACAGATGCGGCGGGCACTGCAAATGCAACCAAAACTTCCGTATATTACTTCGGACCTTATCTCCGTGAAGTTCCCAAACTCAAGGTTGGGACAAACAAGGGTAAGAATGGTGTCATTGCCGCACAGGCTGGCACGGTCGCTGGCTGGGTGTACGCCAACGGCGATATCTCCGCCAACCTCCCCGATGGCGAACTTGATGCAGAAGGAAGACAGTATAACGCCTACTAAATCCACCATCGATCGGATGAAACACACACGCCCCGATCATATTTATGGTCGGGGCGTTCTCGTTTCAGGATCTCAGCGAGAGGAGTCAGAATGCATCGCGGGTTCTCGCTTATAGAACTGGTCATCACGATGAGTATCCTCGGGATCATTGCAACCATGGCGATGCCAAGGTATTCAGATGCCTCCGACGGGTACAAGCTCCAGTCGTCCGAAAAACAGATTCTCGCCACGCTTGATGCATGGAGACAGCGTGCAAGAACATCGGCAAAGTACCACACCATCTACTTCGATATCGCCAACGACACAATATACCTCTTTGATGGTGAGCCTCGCTCGGTGAATCTCGCGACCGATCGGCTCAACCTCGGATCGGCACCCTTCGTGGTCGATCTTCGGAAGACCGATCTTGAGAATCCGGTGAATCAACTGTGATCAACGGGTACGGGCTCTATGAGAAGGACTTTTTAATGGGTCTTTCTAAGGGCGGGTTGATGCTCGAAATCATGATCGAGGGTGGGTGCAAATCAAGGATCATTCCAGACCCAGCGACCCCGGTGGATCTGCCCGCCAATCCTGATCTGGGTGCCCAAGCAGCGCAGGGGGTGTCACTGTGAATCGTTCAGTGTGTCAACCATCTCGCCGGGGGTTCACTTACATCGAACTGGCCCTCAGCCTGACCATTTCTTCAATTCTCTTGCTCGGTTTGACCTCGGTGATACTCATCGGTTCGCGTGCGATCCCCACCGGAACCGAGCAGATCCACACCGAGGCCTCGGTGGGCGAGGTGTTCGCATTGATGACAGAAGACCTCGAACTGGCGACGAACTTTACTCTCCAAAGCCCGAGGTCATTCACCGTGATTGTCCCCGACCGTGATGGCGATAGTTTGCCAGAGCAGATCAGGTACGCGATGACCGCTGTTCCTGGGTCGCTCAATGTCAAGTGGAATAACGGAGCGTGGACAGTGGTGATTGACCGCGTAGATGAAATGGATATCCGCGTGATCCAGAGTGACGACAAGATTCTTTGGGTTGGTATTGACCTGGTCATTCCTGATTTGGTCAACCCAACGCAGGCGGTCCAGGCCGAGTTGTTCAATCTGCCGGGGAGGAACTGATGCACAAGTTTCACAATGCCCGGCGTGGGGTTTCCATGATCGAAGCGACCATCGCCACCTTGCTCATCGGGATGGTCATCACATCAACCATTGGGCTCATAGGCCCGGTGATGCACTCGACAGAGATCGCCGAAAAACAGATCATCGCTCGGGGCTTGATGAATGAACTTGTTTCCGAGATTGTTGCTCAGCCGTTCGAGGACCTCGAGTTGTTGGAGGATGTGGATACGCTCAATGGGAAGCTTGATCTCAATACCTTTGAGGAGTTGTGGGATATCGGTGTCGATGCAGGTGAGCGCTCGGCCATACGGGCAGACTTTGATGATGTCGATGACTACGACGGCTGGATGACCATCCCTCCAAGTACAAAGGAGGGTGATACTCTCGTGAGCCTGGTACTGTGGGGACGACAGGTCACGGTTGAGCATGTATTGATATCCGATTTGCTCACCACCTCGGCGACGCGGACGGGGGCCAAGATCATCCGCATCCAGGTGCTCCACAAGGGCCTGGTGTACGCCGACGAAACTTTTATTCGGACCGAATCATGGGATGCGTCGAGGAGTGGAATATGAACCCAAAGTGTACCCAAACCCGCTCACGCAGGGGGAGTATCTACCTCGTGGTCCTCGTGACGATCGCGGTGGTGACCACCATGATCCTGCTGGGAATCAAGCTCCGTAAGTCAACCAACGAACAGTACCGGATGGGCAACGATTACTCCAAGGCACGCATCGCGGCGCGTTCTGCGGTCGAGGTGGCGTTGGTCAAACTCGATCGTACACCGGTTCAGTTTCTCGAAGACGCCAAACTCGGGGTTGTTCTCGCCGAGACCCCAATTGGAGACGCGACGGCCAAGTTGGTGGCCACCGACAGGGACACGGGACTCGGTGTCACCGACTCAACCACCACCGTCCGTGTCACCGCAACGGGTGCATTGAACAACACCCGATCACTGATCGGATTCGATCTTCAATCGCAGAGCGCCTACCTCGACATGCTGGTCTCCATGGGGGCCAGTTCCTACTGGGCGCTCGATGAACAAACCGGGACTGAGACCGCGGCCGATTCCATTGGGAATGTAGATGGTGTATACCTCAACCCTCTGCGGGCAGGGAGCATTACTTTTCTCGATGGTGATCCGGCACCGCAGATACGCAACAAAGATTCCACAATTTATATCAGCCACGACAGCTCATTCGCTATTCGATCCGGCTCGATCATGTTCTGGGTTCGAATGATCGATGTTTCACTCGCACGACAGCAAGGGGTCGTCGCCAAGGAAGGCGATGGGGCAGCGGAACTGTTCCGGGCGCTCTACTTCGAGGGCGGCGAGATGGTGCTCAGCATTGATGCCAAGGGCAAGCTTCTCGACAAAGAGTACCGCACCGATGCTTCTGTCTTCGCAGATCAAAGCTGGCATCATGTTGCGCATACCTTCGGGACAGGCGGTACAAACATTTACATCGACGGCGTACGCGTGGTGTATGACCGATTCTATCGTACCGGTTTGTATTACGATTTCATGGGATTCACAGAAACCAGTACCGAGCCATGGACACTCGGCGGGCGGAAGAACACCCCAAACCCAAGCGCACCGCTCGGCGGATCAATCGCTCGGTTTGCATTCTTCCCGACCCAGTTAGGTGACCAAGAAATCGTCGATTTGATGGACGGACAACTCAACGCCAAGAAGTTCTCGGTCATCGAGGGGTCATTTGTCAAGGTTGTCGAGTAAGCAACTACCGGCTTATCAGGCGGATTCTTTATACGCTGCCTGCCCGGCGTGGTGCTCGACCATCGCATCATACTCGCCAAGATCAATCGCCAGGAAGTGGGGTACCAACTCGGGATCGAACTGTGATCCTGAGCACCGTTGAATCTCGGCAAGCACCTTTGCACGCGGCATCCCGGCGCGGTACGCGCGGTTGGAACTCATCGCATCAAAGGTGTCTGCGATCGCCATGATCCGCGCCATCAGCGGGATACTCTCGCCGGCCAGCCCGCTGGGGTACCCTGTTCCGTCCCATTTCTCATGATGGTGCAGCACGCCGGGCAGGATATCGCTCAGCGACGGGATGTCCTTGAGAATGTCGTATCCGATGGTGGGGTGCAGCTTGATGAGATCAAACTCTTCATCGGTGAGCCGACCCGGTTTGCAAAGCACGGCTTCGGGCACGCCGATCTTGCCGACATCGTGAACGAGCCCGGAGATCCGGATTCGTTCGATTTCATTTTCGCTCTGCCCGATCTGCTCGGCGAGTTTGGCCGAGAGCATCGCGACACGCTCGGAGTGACCCTGTGTGTACCGATCCTTGGCATCAATGGCCGACGACATAGCCTTGACGGTGCCGACGAAGGTCCTATTTTGTTCGTTGTACAACGCCATATTCTCGAGGAACGCGCTGAGGATTCCGGAGACCGCATCGAGCATCTTTGTCTCGTGGCTGGAGACCTGCGGGTCCTCACCACGCTTGCCGCCGACGACGATGTGCCCAAAGACCTCGCCGCCCTGCTCGATCGGATGGACAAGCATCTGAGGCGAGAGGACTTTGATATGCTCGCCCGCCGAGTAAATTTTGGTCCGATCGGCGTAGGCCACCGGCTGCTCGTTGTGCACTCGATCGACAATAAAACCGATCTCTTTGTCATTGAGTGTGTTCGCACCGACCTGGTAGAGAGACTTATTGAGTAGCTGACCGATCGGATGCTCCTCACTGATCACGCAGGCAGCCCATTCGTACTCGAGTGTCTCCACTACATGCTCGATCGCCCGATGGATGAAGCCGTTCGAGTCATTGATCGAGTTCATATTCATGCCCAGATCATGCAACGCGGTGATGGTCTCATAGGCATTGCCGAGCTGGTCAGAAAACCCATCGATGGTTTCGTCATGCTTCTCGCGTGCGAGCAGGTCTTCGAGCGACCATGCAAGCAACTGATAGGTCTGCGTAGCATGGATCTTGTTTGTGCAGATCCGTTCTTCGAGTAGATGCTTGAGCGCGGAGACCTGCAGCGGGTTGGTGTCCTCTGGGTTGGCGAGGTACTCGGATTCAAGAATGATCTTGCTGAATCCGATAAGCACGCAGTACCCGGTTCGCCTATTACGATGCTGCTCGGCGTACGGAAAAATCCACATGCCGGGGAGCAGTTCTTCTTGCGTAAAGGAATCCATCGCGGCCCACATCACCGCTCGCTCGGTCAGCAACGATCGAATCCGCTTGGAACTCATCCACATCGAGATCGGGCCGGGCGCATCGGGGTCGCTGGTCGGCATGCCGTTGAGGTCCAATGACCACGACAGCAGCCCAAGCCCGTGGGCGCGTTCAATGAACTTGATCGGCGTGGCGGGAGTGGCCTTGGGCGCAAGCTGAATTTTCATGCCGACGCCTTCCGGTTCTCGTCCTCGTCCATCAATGAGATCAACTGCTGGATCAAATCGCGTGTGCTGAAGGGCTTGCTGAGGACGTGGCGGATATTCGGATATTCGTCGGTCTGATCTGCAATGGCGTATCCACGCGCACTAAGTAAAATTATCGGGATCTTGCTCAACTCGGCATTCCGGTTCAACTTGTCTGCAAGCTCGATACCGCTCATGTAAGGCATCTGCAGATCCGTGACGATCGCGTCGGGTTTGTGCTCGACCGCCATTTGGTATGCGATCTCGCCGTCTTCCGCGATCAGTACATTGATCCCGATTTTATTGAGCTTGTGCGCAACAATGTGGGTGATGTGCGGCTCGTCATCGGCAAGAAGAATCGTTCGTTGGGTCATAAACAGGCACTCCAGTTGGATACACCTTTTCTATCGACAAACTGCGTGGGTGAGTTGTCCACGATTGGGGGAATAGGCACACCGGATCGGGTTATTCAACCCCCGGAGGCATAAGTCTGGGGTATCGGACCAGCAGCATGGACCACGCCGCCGCCCCCTCAAAAAAGGCAACGCATGGGCCCCGAGAACCGGTGCTGGACCGATGGGAGCGGCTCGTCGAGGTGCTGTTCGTGTGTCTGAGGCATGCCCAGAGCATATCGCAGTGCCCCAATGGATGCGAGCGTCCCCATTGCGTGGTACCATTCTGACATGAGTTCAGAAACCATGCAAGAAAACAAGCCCCAAGCAGACGAGCACCCAACCTCAGCGATCGAAATCTCGGTGCTGCTGCCGACCATCGAGGCGTTGCTCGTCAGCGCGGATAAACCGCTCCAGCCACTCAAGGTCGCCGACCCGCTCGCTGCCCTCTTTGATACACCCGTGACGGTCAAGATGGTTGACGAGGGCGTTGACCTGCCCAACGAACAGTACGACCAATCCGGGCGTGCCTTCCGCATCGAACGGATCGCCGGCGGGTACCGCGTGATGACCCGCTCAGAATATGCCCCGGTGATCGCCGCGATGCACCGGGCAAG
>JAESUL010000132.1 GCA_016763115.1 Phycisphaerales bacterium
CAACCGGTTCGGCATTCTCTTTTCGCACCACATTTCCGCATTCGGGGCAGGTGGCGAGCCCTTCAATTGGGTACCCACAGTTGGGGCACTGTCCTTTCCGACGCCGAATGCAACCCAGCCCGAAACGATAGATTCTCTTCGGCTCAACCGTGACCACAAAGAGGAGCCCGCCCCAGATGAAAGCATTCAAGACCCCTTCGGGAAAGATCGGCATGGTCGGCACCAACACCGGATACCGATGCCCCCGAACCGACTGAAGCTCGATACATGCCCACCGCTCCCCTGCCCCCAAGAAACCATACTTTCTATACTCGCCCCGCCAAGAAGCGATCGGGAACCCAGCAGTCACTTCGTAAATCAACCCAAAATCATCTCTGGCCGGATCAGGCGGACGATTGGCCCGGCTCCAATGCGGGACCGACTCGGGCCCTCGCCGCTGATCCCAGCCATCTTCATTAATGCTGTATTGCCCGACCCATAAAAGCGAGCCCATAAAGACGCCGAATGAGAGCCGCTCAAGATCAAGCGTCCAACGGTTGTCGGCAGGGCCCTCCCCATAGTAATGCTCAACATTCGGCGCAGACTTCCACACACCGTTGTCATATTCTCGTGGAATGACATACCAGACGCCAAGATACGCGGTAGCGAAGGAGATCGCAAAGCCTGCGACAACACAGATAATTCCCCAAACCAGATATCGCTTGATGGCTACAGGCACGCCCAGTTATATGGCGAGCGTACGAGTTGGTTGCTCGCCCGAACAAGCGACAATCACTCGCCCATGAGTTTGGTGTTGAATGCTTTGGTGCCGCCAGGGGGGAGGGTGAACAATTTCCAGTTTTTGGTGCCGACGAGTTGGCGGGCGATGATGTTGATCTGCCCGATGTGGAAACTGTAATGATCGATCTGGCGGAGCACGGCCGCGTTGACCGTGTGATCTACGTTTCGGATGGTAATTACCTTTGAGAGATCCTCGGGCGACAATGAGTCAATCGTGGCGAACAACACCAACCAGCCCCGCTCGAATCGTTCCATGATCTGCCCGCGTTCTTGGGCGGTGTGCTCTGTCGGTACAGCAAACTCGGCATCACGATCTCGATTGGGTTTCTCGCCGTCGGTGGCGAGAAAATCCGTCCACCGGCTGAGCATGTTGCCGGCGAGGTGGTTAGCGATAATCGCGCATGAGTTGAGCCCCGGTGCGAGGATGGCGAAGAACTGCTCGTCGGAGAGTTGATCAAACGCATGGTAAGCGAAGGTACGCTGACGCTCGAAGAGTTGGTGCCAGATGGCGAGGGTGTCGGAGGGGAAAGGATATTGATTATTCTGACTCATTTATCGATTCGCACACTGCCATTCCCCCCAGATGACAGCACTGCATCTAAAGAACGCTTCCCAACACTCTCTTGAACCTTGCTGTTGTACTCAAGTTGGAGTTGTGTCATCAGAACCTCTCCGCTGTTCGCATTGAGAATGTCAAGAAACAGAATGTTGAAAAAACTGGAAGATGCCGCAAATATGCCCTTAAAAGAGAGAGAAACCCGCGTGTCATCTGCCAGAGCATCGTTCACCTTTAAGGCGATCGCGCGTCCCGCTTCTACAACAGAGTCTGCAGTATCAAAAATTGGCTTTGCGTCAATATTCATCGCTTGGTTGCGCCTGATCCTCATTAACCGATACCGTAAAGAATACACCCGTCCCACCGAAATGGAAGGGCAAGTCGTGAAACACAGTCAATTCACTGTCTACATCGGCCAATCCGACCCCATTGTCAGATAAAACCGCAAGCGATCCATTCATTGTTCGGACCCAGTTGACCAAATGCGAGATCCCCAGGCCCATATTATTCTCTCTTGACTGACTTGAAAATCCGCCCTTAAAGACACGCTCTAGTGCATCGGAGGATGATCTGATATCAGTATGCCGCCGTTCAAGAGACCCACGAATCCCAACACCACAGTCAACGCATGCGATTCTGACTTCGTTCGTTTTTCTAAAGAAACGACCACACCAAACTCCGCCGAACGAAGATTCTGAATGATCAGCAATATTTTGAGTTACTTCTTGTAGACAAAGCCGCAAATATTCTTCACTCTCACTTGAAAGTTGGATATGTCGATTAAGCAACTTGATAAGCGGCGATCCAGTATCCGCTCTTGGACTATAACTAACTCGAAGTGGCACAGTTTCACAATCAGGGTGATCCTCGTTTGGCCTTGATCCCTTATGAAGATAATGATCGAGTCCTGAGAACTTGCAAAATGCCTTCAAGGGAGGGGGGCCACTTGGAAGTTTCACATCGAATGGCTTGCCTTGATTTTTCATCGATGCCCAAACTGCGTAAATTGAAGAGGCGGCATACGGACCCAGATAACTGCATGATGATAAATCAAGAAGAGAATCTGCCCCCCGTCCATCGTTGATCCAAGGGCAAAATTTATCAAAGAACGCTGATAGGTCACTCCACCGATCATCTACATTAAAATCTATCTTGAGAATATCTGTCACATTATCTCCTTAAATGTACCACTCCTCCAGCACCTTCCCCCACTCCTCCAGGCTCTTTACATAGATAAACGCCCGTTTCACCTCTTCGCTGTTGGGGTGGTGGGCGGCGAACTTGATGCCGAACTTTCGCATGTTCTTTGAGGTATGCAGTTCCGGATCGCGTGTCCGCTGATTCACTGCCAAGGCGAGCTCGAAGTGCTGCTCGAGAACTTCACGCTGCTCGGCGATCGTTGGCGTTCGTGGTTCGCGTCCGGCCAACAAATCTCTCGCTTGGCGGAAGATCCACGGGTTGCCGATGCATCCACGCGCAACACTCACGCCGGCGAGCCCGGTGTAGCCGATCATGCGGAAGATCTGGTTGACATCCCAGACATCGCCGGAGCCAAAGATAATCCGTTCGGGGTTGCGCCGGACGAGTTCACGCAGCGGGTCCCAACGCGATGGGCCCATGTATTTTTGTTGCACGGTGCGCCCGTGGACGGTCGCCCAGGCGATGCCGATGTCGTAGGCCGCATCGAACAACTTATAAAAGTTTTCTTGCATCTCCGCTGTGTCGTCGAATGATCTTCTTAACTTCAGCGTGACGGGGGTGTTGGCGGGCAGCACCTCGCGGACGGCTTCGATTATTTTGATCGCGCCCGCCGGCTCGCTGAGCCAGTGCCCGCCTCGGGCTTTCTTGGAGATTTTCTTGACCGGGCACGCGAGGTTAATGTCGATGGCAGCGAAGGATTCTTGCAAGGGCCCGGTGGGTCCATCGACGCCGTCTTTGACCATGTCGCGGTAGGTCTTGGCCGAGCGGTGCCCCTGCTCGATCATTTTGAGCGCGCCGGCTGCCATTTCATTGGGGTCCGAACCCATGATCTGTCCGATCAGCGGGTGATCTTCCGCTGCGCTGGGCACATTGCCGGCGATCTCGCCCAGATCGGCCTTGGCGAAGCCGCGCCCGCCTGCGAGCAGGGTGCGGTCCAAAAGGGCCTCGGTGACGCAGATCGGGCATCCATGTCTTCTCGCGATGATCCGCATCGCGGCATCGGAATACCCCGCCAGCCCGGCCTGGTAGAACGGCGCATCGAAAGCCGGGAGGATTTCGCGGACGCGGGGGTCCATGCCTCCGGGCCCAAATCGGTTGACCAAATCCTCGGCCACCGCCCTAGGATCAATCTCTTGGGCCCCGGGCGCGTCTGCGAAGCTTGGGGGTGTCGCGTTGTTGCCATCAATGCTCATAGATGAAACAATAGGGTTGGGACCAGAGGAGGGTGAAGACCATGCCATACACAATCAGAAGCGTCCGTATTGTGACGATCACTGTTCTTGGCTCACTCGTCGCCCCTGTGGCGATGAGCGGGTGCCAACTGTTCAGCGAAAAACTCACCGCGGACCCCGGGCCGGCGTACCCGGAAACGATCGCCCGCGGGCAGGTCTTTGATGTCCAAGTCTTCCGCGATGTGGACCAGTTGATTTTTACCAACACCACGCCTGTGGGCTTTGGCCCCTCGGTCGTGTGGCTCAACAAACGGTTCTCGAGCCCCATCGCGTCCATCGCTGCCGGCGAGACCATCACGATGGACCTGCACTTCTTCGTGGACCAATGGGGCGAGACCTACCGCACCGGTGGGTTCTTTGCCCAACGAGACCCCGCACCGGTCGTGCTTGTTGAGCTTGAAACAGCAGAAAATCAAAGACCAGTCATGCACGGGTTCGTGATCGTCGAAAATATTTTCAACTGACGCGACCAACTCACCAGAGACCCCACATGAGCACAGAGATTCCCAAAGCATCCAAGCGGTCCTATATCCGGACCTTCGACACCGTCCGAGCAATCGCGGTGCTCTTGGTATTCGTTGCCCACTCGGGGATCACCTACCTGCTGCCAAGGGACAGCAAACTGCACATCATCTCGACCTCATCGCTTGGGCACTTCGGAGTGATCTTGTTCTTTGTGTTGTCGGGATTTTTGATTACCCGGATCTTGATGGCAGCAAAGGGCAAGAAGAACGCGTACAAAAACTTCATGATCCGGCGATCCTTACGGATCTTCCCGATCTATTTTTTGGTCATTCTGATACTGCTCTTTATCGAACCGGGGCGGTACCTC
>JAESUL010000133.1 GCA_016763115.1 Phycisphaerales bacterium
CGGCGACATCACCCGGCGCGTCCGCAAGTGGATCAGCGAGCTCGAAGACCGAGGCGAATCGAGCGATTGGCGATTCGGGATGCGCCTTTCCGAGCCGCTTTCCGAGAACCTGCCCAAGGACATCGACGAGCCGGATTCGTCGGTCATGTGGTCGATGAGTTTCTTCTTGCAGAGCCAGGACGACGAGGAAATCGTGATCCGTGCGGCCGATATCTGGCTGATCACGCGCGACCGGATCGTGATCGATGGATTGACACTTGAGAACCCTCAGGAGTTGTTGATGGGCGAGCTCGGGCGTGCGAGCCGGTACTACAAGAAGCTCGAAGATGCGCTCGATGAGTCTGAACCGATCGAGGTTCTGCTTGAAACGAAGGAAGCGTACCACTTTCTTCGTGAGGTCCGCCCGGTGCTTGTCGAGCAGGGGTTCGAGGTCCGGTGCCCGCCTTGGTGGGAATCGCAGGCCGGGCGTTTGGGCGCGAAGCTGCGGATTGATTCGGATCCGATGGATGCGCTGATGGACGATGGTTCTGGCGACGGCGAGGCTGCGGGTCCGCAGCTGGGGCTCTCGACACTGGTCGGGTACCACTGGGAGATCGCGATCGGCGACACGACGCTGACGCTCAACGAGTTCGAGCAGCTCGCCCAGAAGAGCTCGCCTCTGATCCGCATCGACGGGCAATGGGTAGAGATCCGCCCCGAGGATGTCGAGAACGCGATCAGTTTCATCAAGGAGAACCCGGGCGGGGAGATGGAACTGGGCGACGCGATGCAGCTTGCGCTGTCGAGCGATGCCGCCCAGACCGGGCTTCCGGTCACCGGGCTCGAAGCAACCGGGTGGGTCGCGTCGATGCTCGGCGGCGAGGGCGACGGGGCATCGGTTGAACTGCCGATTATCAAAGCACCAGACACCTTCCTCGGCACGCTGCGTCCGTACCAAGAGCGCGGGCTGAGTTGGTTGGCGTTCATGGAACGCTTTGGTTTCGGCGCGTGCCTTGCCGACGACATGGGTCTGGGCAAGACCATCCAGATGCTCGCCTTGCTGCTTTACGAGCGTCAACCCAACAGCCCCGCGCTGCTCGGCCCGACCCTGCTCGTGGTGCCCATGTCGGTGATCGGCAACTGGGTCAAGGAATCCGAGAAGTTCGCGCCTTCGCTCAATGTCCTCGTCCATCACGGCGTGGATCGGTACCAAGACGACGAGTTTGTCGAGCACGCTTCCAAATCAGACCTCATCGTGACCACCTACGCGCTGGTCCATCGCGACAACGATCTCCTCAACCGCATCCAATGGGGACGGATGGTGCTCGACGAGGCCCAGTTCGTCAAGAACCCGGTCGCCAAGCAGTCCCAAGCGGTCCGCGCGATCAACGCGCCGCGCCGAATCGCGTTGACCGGTACCCCGGTCGAGAATCGGCTCAGCGAGTTGTGGTCGATTATGGATTTCTTGAATCCGAAGTACCTCGGCACCGCGGGATCATTCCGCAAGAAGTTCTCGCTGCCGATCGAGCGACACCGCGATCAAGCAAAGATGGACAAGCTCCGCGCGATGGTCTCGCCGTTTATTCTGTGTCGATTGAAGACCGATCCGACGGTTGTGTCGGATCTCCCCGAGAAGATCGAGAACAAGGAATGGTGCCCGCTGACCACCGAGCAGGCGATGCTCTACGAGAACTGCGTCAAGCAGATGCTCAACAATGTAGAACAATCCGAGGGTATCCATCGGCGTGGGCTCGTGCTCTCGGCGCTCATCAAGCTCAAACAAATCTGCAACCACCCGGCGCAGATGCTCAAAGAGAACGACCCGCAGTTCGGGCAGACGGTTGATCCGCTGCGATCGGGCAAGTGTACGCGATTGCTTGAAATGCTCGATGAGATCATGGCCGAGGGCGATCAGGCGTTGATCTTTACGCAGTTCCGCCAGATGGGGCATCTGCTCGTCAACATGCTGCGTCATGAACTCGGGCGTGAGGTCCTCTTCTTGCACGGCGGCACGCCGCAGGGGCAACGCCAGAAGATGATCGATACCTTCCAAGAAGCGACCGGAAAGCACCCGATTTTGCTCTTATCGCTCAAGGCCGGCGGGGTGGGTCTGAACCTGACGGCCGCGAACCATGTGTTCCACTTTGACCGGTGGTGGAACCCGGCGGTCGAGAACCAAGCGACGGACCGGGCGTACCGGATCGGGCAGACGCGGACCGTGATGGTGCACAAATATATCGTGCGGGGCACGCTCGAAGAGCGGATCGACGAGAAGATCGAATCGAAGATGGAACTGGCGGAGAATATCATCGGGCACGGCGAGCGTTGGCTCACCGATCTGGGGACCGACAAGCTTCGCGAGCTGCTCGCGTTGCGCGCCGACACCATTGCCGACGAGATGTAGCTGGGCGAGATGTAGTTTGGAGCTTTGACATGCCAACACCAAAGAAACCAATATCGAGTTCAGATCCAACGCCAAAGAAAAAGGCGACCAAGAAAGCTGCGCCAAAAAAAGCAACCGCGAAGAAAGCGGTGACCAAAAAACCAGCGACCAAGAAAGTATCAAAGAAGATCACGCCTTCCAAGTTGGCTCCCCCTCCCCCGGACCGTTTGGTCAAGGTCATCAAGACGACTCAACTCGGCGTGCATATCCCGACCGCACCCAAGAAGCACAAGCCTCAATACGCATCGTTCAGATCATCGCGTAAATCATTGGTGAATCCCAGGCGTGTACGCGGGGGCGTGAAGCTCAAGAACACAACGAGCGACGGCGTGCAGAACTGGGTCACCCAGCGGATTATGCGGGTTGCCGAAGCGGGCGCCGCGCCCGATCACTACCGCGACGGGATGGAGTACGCAACGCTGGGGCAGACCAAGCGGCTGACGATCGAGGAGACACTCTGCGAGGGGATCATCCAGGGGCGGAGCGATAAGCCTTACACGACGACGCTGCGATTTGTACCTTTTACGCTTGAATCGCAGGACGAGATCATCGTGGCGATGAGCGAGCAGGTCCGCTACGCCGCCAAGTTGCTTGCCGGCGAGCTGCCCAGTAACATCGAGGATGTCTTTGCACCACTGGGCATCAAGTTGTTCCCCTCCGAGTGTGACGAGATCGACCCGGAGTGTTCGTGCCCGGATTGGAGCGAAGAGAAAAAGTGGTGTAAGCACGCGGTTTGCCTCGCGGCCTTGCTTGCCGAGAAACTCGCCGACGATCCGATGCTTATCTTTGGGCTCCACAATATGCCCGGGTCCGAGTTGATCGAGGGGCTTCGTCAGCACCGAACGGTCGGTGCACAAGGACCCGGACCGGCGCCGGTTCTGGTGGCCCATGTGCCGGGTGTTTCTGATGTGTCCAGCCCGCCGCTCGAGGATGTGCTCGA
>JAESUL010000134.1 GCA_016763115.1 Phycisphaerales bacterium
AGGTCGGTGTAGATGGAGGTGTCGAACTTGCCGTAGGAGGAGTCGCCCGAGTTGAGCGCGGTGTACCCGCCGTTGTTGGTGGGGAGTTTTTGTTTAATGATGTCGGCTTGGATGGTGACGCCGAGGTGGTTGGCTTGGGTGGTGAGGTCTGCGCTGGAGTGGTAGTCGACGCCGTTGACTTTGAAAGCGTTGTTGCGAATGTAGCACCAGAGGACCGTCACCATGCCGTACTCGTGTGCTTCGTGGAACATGTCGGCGACATACTGGATCTGTTGTTCGGATTCATCGGACCCGAAGTAGATGGTTGCTCCGACGGCGGCGGCGCCCATTTCCCAGCATTGTTTGATCGAGCCGAAGGGGATCTGGTTGAAGGTGTTGGGATAGGTCATCAGTTCGTTGTGGTTGAACTTGACGAGGTAGGGAATTTTGTGCGCGTATTTGCGGGCGGTTGCGCCGAGCACGCCGAAGGTGGAGGCGACGGCGTTGCACCCGCCTTCGATGGCGAGTTGGATGATTGATTCGGGATCGAAGTAGATGGGGTTGGGCGCGAACGATGCTCCGGCGGAGTGCTCGATGCCTTGGTCAACGGGGAGGATGGAGGTGTACCCGGTGCCTGCGAGGCGACCCGTATTGAAGATGCGTTGGAAGTTGTTGAGGGTGTTCTGGTTGCGGTCGGTCATGGAGACGATGCGGTCGATGAAATCTGGGCCTGGGAGGTTGAGGGCGGATTTGGAGATCGCGGGCGAGTTGAAGCTCAGCAGGGCGTCATCTTGGAGGGTTTTGGCGACATCGATGGTGAGGTTCGGCATTTTGATGGGTCCCGATTTTAGGGTTGAGGCGACAGAAAACGACGATTTGGGATCGTACGCGGGTGGGAACGAGAATTGTGGTGAAAATTCTGAAGAATGGTGGCAGGAGGTGCTTTTTTGGTGTTTCTTATTGGACGGTGGGTCAGGGTGCTGGGCTCGGGATTCCGGTCCGGCACGACCAAAAGAAAGACGCTTCGCTCTGTTTGGGCGGGGCGTTTTTTGTGGATTGGGGAAGATCAAAGAAGAACACAGGCGGGAGGCCTGTGGCACTCAAGAGGGGATTTTACCAATCGGTGAATCCGTTGGGGTAGATCCAGGGATGGTCGATGCCTTTTTCGTTGTAGAGCGAGAGATTCATTTGATAGTGAAGATCTGAAACAGAGTTCATATATTCCCAGAGTGGTTCGAGGCCGACGGATGTTCGTCGGGCGTCAACATCTCTGGGATCTTCGATCTGCTTGGGCATTGCGCGACCAATGTTGAGATCGTACTGGAGTTGGGTGCCGTAGAGTTGGGGGCGTTGGGTGTTGATCCGTACGCGGTCGGTGAGGTAGGCGAGGTCTACTGCGTCTGCGTTTCCGGCGAGGACGACGGGTTTCATGGCATCGGCAACTCGGGTTTGGAACGCCGGGTCTGCGTCGGCGTGCTGGATGAGCAACCAGAAAGCGCGGGATGCTTGCTGCCCGACCATATCTACGCCGGGGTAGCCGACATCATTGAAGATGGCTTTGCAGCGGTCGGATTGTAGGGCGTGGAGGGCCTCTTTGCGTTCGAAGAACCCTTCCTCACGCGCGCGGGGATCGCTATTGACGACCATCTGTTCGAGGGATTGGTCGAGTTGTTCCATGGCGATGAGTTCGTTGGCCAGATCTTGGTTGAAGAAGTGCCCGGCGGTGTTGCTTGAGGTGCAGCCGCCAAGGATGGAGATGAGGGTTAGACAGAATATGGCGGCACTGACTCTTTGCATGATTCTTCCTCGGCGGATTGGAGTTTGATGATTGTCTAGATGGGTGGCAGGGGAATCCCCGTCGGTTTCTTTGGGAGAAGCGGTCGTTCTTCTTCACGAAGACGGAAATCTGGTCTAATCGGTGATTGGGGGATGGGCGTCGTTCATGAGGGTTTGGAAGGTGCCTAGGGCGGCGGGGGAAGTTGGATCGGTGTCTTTGTTGGTGGCGAGGTGGGTGTACGAGCCGTCGGGGTTGAGGATTGAGGCGTTGCGGCGGTCGTCGATCAGGACCGAGAGGAGTCGCCAGAGTTTGGCTTTGGCGTCGGGGGCGTGGACGGGGCAGGCGGCTTCGACGCGTGAGGAGAGGTTGCGGGACATCCAGTCGGCGGAACCGAAGTAGTAGGAATAGTCGAGGGGATCGGCTGAGCCATTGGCGAAGACGAAGAGGCGGGAGTGTTCTAGGAAGCGTCCGATGATTGAGCGGACGGTGATGTTTTCGCTCATGGCTTTGATGCCTGGGCGGAGGCAGCAGAACCCGCGGATGATGAGTTCGATCTGCACGCCGGCGTTGGATGCGTGGTAGAGGGCTTGGGTGGTGGCACGGTCTTCGAGGGCGTTCATTTTGGCGATGATGCGTGCGGGCTTGCCGGCCTTGGCGTTGGTGATCTCGGTGTCGATCATCTCGATGAAACGGGTGCGCATGTGGTCTGGAGCGACGAGGAGTTGGTTGTAGCTTTGCCCAGCGGTGAGCCCGGTGATTTTGTTGAAGAGGCGGACGACATCGGCGGTGATTTCGGGGTCGCAGGTGAGGAGTCCGAGATCGGTGTAGAGGTGGGCGGTCTGGGGGTGGTAGTTTCCGGTGCCGAGATGGGCGTAAGTGCGGATACCCCACGAGCCGTTGATTTTTTCTCTGCGTACGACCATGGAGCATTTGGAGTGTGTTTTGAGCCCGAGTACGCCGTAGGCGACATGGACTCCGGCGGCTTCGAGTTGGCGGGCGAACTGTACATTTTTTTCTTCATCGAATCGTGCGCGGAGTTCGACGAGGCATGCGACCTGTTTGCCTTCTTCGGCGGCGTGGACGAGGGATTTGATGAATGGGGAGTTGCGCGAGGTGCGGTACAAGGTTTGCTTGATGGCGAGGACATCGGGGTCGTGGGCGGCGGCGGTGATGAAGCGTTCGACGGAATCGGTGAAGGACTCGTAGGGGTGGTGGACGAGGATATCGGCCGAGCGGATCTGCGCGAAGATGTCGGCTTCTGGGTCGGACAGCGCCGATGGGCGGATCGGTTTCCAGGGGGTGTCTTTGAGGTTTGGGCAGTCGATGTCGGCGATGGTGAAGAGGTCGGCGTAGGCGAGGGGGAGTTTGTTGATGGAGTGGTCTTGGGCAGAGAGCCCGAGTTCGACGAGGAGGAAGTTGAGGATTCTGGGCGAGGGTTTGGGGGCGGTCTCGATGCGGATGGGGTCGGCGAATCGGCGTGCGCGGAGTTCTTCTTCAACATGCTCGAGCAGGTCGTCGATTTCATCGTCGTCGAGTTCGACGGCGGCGTTGCGGGTCACGCGGAAGGGGAGGGTCTCGACGATGTGCATGCCTGGGAAGAGATCGGCGAGGTTGTTGATGATGATTTCATCGAGGGTGAGATAGAGAGCGGGTGCGTTTTCGGCGGGGGCGGGTTGGTCTTGCTGGTCGTGGACGATGAGGGTATCTACACGGATGTAGCCTGGG
>JAESUL010000135.1 GCA_016763115.1 Phycisphaerales bacterium
GGCACCATCGACCAGAACTCAATCGGAGGCAACCAATCAATGGGATGCGTCCGCTTGGCCAAAGGCGATATCGACACAGTCTACGAACTCCTCGCCGAGCACATCTCCCGCGTATTGATCGTGCCGTAAATCTTGATTCGTAGCACAGGCGTCCCGCCTGTGTTCTTCGAGTATTGAATCTCAGTCAGTGAAAAGTCATCACAGGCGAGACGCCTGTGCCACGACAACAGAGATCACTCCCCCAACCGCTCCATCGAAGCCGGAGGCGTGGGCTCATCCGTCCGCGCCGCTTAGATCAGCCACTGGGCAAACACCTGCGTCCCGATCAGCCCGATCGTCATCCCAGCAGCCCCCGCACCGACGAACTCATGCCCAGGTTTTTCGCACACAAACAACCCGCGCTTAAAATCATGGTTTCCATCTGTTTTTTCAGTGTTTTTGCCCATAAAGCCCAACTCATTTCTAGCCCAAGTTTGTCCACTCAATTCCGGGCAAAACACACCCCGCCGACCTATGATCTCACACCCTAAAATAGGCCCAAAACCGTTCCCTGTACACAAGATACCACACATCATCATTCCCCGTTCGGCTCACCCAATTTCACTCTTACCGAACAGGTAAAAATAAGCACATCATGACCGATCAAAACGACACCAAACCAGCGACCTCATCAGCACCAAACGCTGAATACTCCTCGGACCAGATCAAGGTCCTCGAGGGGCTCGAAGCGGTCCGCAAACGCCCCGGTATGTACATCGGTGGCACTGGGCTCTCGGCGTTGCATCACCTCGTCTACGAAGTCGTCGATAACTCCATCGACGAAGCGATGGCGGGGTTTGCGACCTTTGTCAGCGTCTCGGTGCTCGCCGACGGCTCGGTCTCGGTCACCGACGATGGGCGCGGGATTCCGGTCGATCCGGTCAAGAACGATGATCCGACACTCGATGGAAAATCAGCCGTCGAGGTTGTGCTGACGCGATTGCACGCGGGCGGCAAGTTCAACGAAGAGGGCAGCGCGTACAAGGTCTCTGGGGGGCTGCACGGCGTGGGCGTCTCGTGTGTCAACGCGCTCTCGTCAATGCTCGATGTCGAGGTCTGGCGTAATGGAAAAATCTATGGCATCACCTTCGAGCGCGGCGTGGTCACCAAAGATATCCATGTCATCGGGCCGATCCCAAATGGCGCAACGCGGGAAACAGGCACGACCGTGGTGTTCAAGCCCGACGGCAATATTTTCGCTGATACGACATTCGACTACCAGATCCTGCTCAACCGATTGCGTGAGTTGTCGTTCCTCAATCCGGGCGTGACGATCAAGCTCACCGACGAGCGTGTCGGGGCTGATGGCAAGCCCAAGCATGATTCGTTCAAGGCCGATCACGGGTTGCTCGAGTATGTCCAGCACCTGATGAAGGGCAAGACCGAGGTATCCAGCCCGGTGTACATCAGCAAGGCGGTCGAGGAAGAGAACCTGCTGTGCGAGGTCGCGTTGCAGTACCACGATGGGTATTCTGAGCTGCTCAAAACCTTCGCCAACAACATCAACAATGTCGATGGCGGCACCCACGGGCAGGGCTTCAAGGTCGCGCTGACCCGTACGCTCAACGGGTACGCCAAACGGGCGGGGATTCTCAAAGACAGGGGCCCCACGCCTTCGGGCGATGATCTGCGTGAGGGGTTGATCGCGGTGGTGAGTGTCAAACTCCCCGAGCCCGCGTTCAACAACCAGCCCAAAGAGAAGCTGCTCAATCCAGAGGTCGAGAGCTTTGTGTCCTCCGCGGTGAGTGAGGCATTGACCAACTGGCTCGAAGAAAATCCGGCGGAGGCCAAGCGTCTGTGCATGAAGGGGATCGTCGCGGCCCAAGCGCGCGAGGCGGCACGCAAGGCTCGCGAGTTGACGCGGCGCAAGACCGCGCTCGATTCGGGATCGATGCCTCACAAGCTGCGCGATTGCAAGACCAAGGACCTTGATCGAGCCGAAATCTTCATCGTGGAAGGCGATTCGGCGGGCGGATCGGCGACGCAGGGGCGCGATGTCGAGACGCAAGCGATCCTGCCTCTGAAGGGTAAGATTCTTAATGTCGAACGCGCGCGGATTGACCAGGTGCTGAAGTTCGAGGAGATCCGGACACTGATCGGTGCGCTGCGGTGCGGGATCGGCGAGGACTTTGATGTTTCCAAGCTGCGGTACGGCAAGATCATCATCATGACCGATGCGGATGTTGACGGGAGTCATATCCGCACGCTGCTGCTGACCTTCTTTTTCCGGTACATGAATGAGTTGGTTCGTCGCGGGCATATTTATATTGCCCAGCCGCCGTTGTACCAGATTACGAAGAACAAGAAATCGCAGTATGTGCTCAACGAGAAGAAGCTTGATTCGGTGCTGACCGAGCTCGGGCTCGATGGATCGTCGCTGATTATCCGTGATATCGACAACACCCGATTGGGCGAAGAACCCAAGGTGCTCAAGGAGATCTCGGGTCAAGATACCACCAAAGCCGTGCGTGCGCTGGCGAGGCTGGTTGAGCTTGTCGAGATCGCCGAGCGACGGGGGATCAAGTTTGTTGATCTGCTCGCGGTGCGTCGTGATGGCAAGTTGCCGACCCATAAGGTCGCGACCGCTGCGATCGGTGAGTACACCTGGTCCGAAGCTGATGCACTCAAGATTGTCGAGGACCGCGACTGGCGTCTTGCAGACAGTATTGATGACGGTGCGGACACCGATGCGGAAACCGAGCAAGCCGACGACGCGAAGCAGGGCGAGGAGGTTGTTGATGAACGCCCAATCGCCAGTGTCCGCGAACTCCATGAGAACCGCGAGCTCGAGGTGATCTTCAAGGATCTTGAAGCGTTGGGGCTCAGCATGGAGGACTATGGGCTCGTGCAAGAGGAATCGGTGACCGGCGAACACCTGCCGACACGGTTCGCATGGGTGACGACCAAAGTCGGGGCGAAGGTTGTCGCGTCTGATGACGGCGATGATGGTGTCGTGACCGCGCCGGCGTCCAAGGTGGTCGAGGCTGCCAATATTCCGGCGATTCTTGACGCGCTCCACGAGATCGGTCGTCGCGGGATGGAGATCAAGCGGTTCAAGGGTCTGGGCGAGATGGACGCCGAGCAGTTGTGGGAGACCACGATGGATGCATCGGTGCGGACGCTGATGCGTGTGCAGTGGGACCAGGCGGGCGAGGCCGAGAATCTGTTCTCGTTGCTGATGGCGAGCATGTCGAGCCGAGGCGTAAGTTCATCGAGGACCACGCCCTCGAGGTCAAGAACCTGGATATCTAAGCGTGAGCCTGCCAAGGGTTATTGGGTCGGGTCGTACCACATCTAAATGGGGGAGTGCGTATTCGTTTTCGGACGCTGGGTGGTGTTGTGCGCGGTTGTGCAGGCATCGCGGTGCCCGCAGCGGGGCGGCGGTGATGAACGATTGACCGGGGTGGGGTTCTGGACGATACATCCTTTAGTAGATTGATCCGATGGGCAACAGGGGTTCTGCCGGTCAAATACTGAGGACTTTCGATGGCTGATAAGAAACAAAAAGTACACAACTCGCTCCGCATTGGTCCTCGTGAGCTCGACGCTCTGGTTGACCGGATCGAATCTGGATCAACGGCCAACTCCAACAAGGACCGCGAGTTTGTTCGTTGGGAGTTCCGCAATGTGACGGTGGTGCTGACGATCGAGAACGCTGGGGGGAGCACGGTGTCGATCCCGGTGGTTGCCAAGGACATCTCGCGTGGCGGGATCTCGTTGTTGCACAGCGCGTATGTGTATCCCGACAGCAAGTGCACCGTGTCATTCAAGGTGCCCGACGGGCGGACCTTCCATGTCAAGGGCAGGATTGCTCGGTGTATGCATATCGGGGGCAAGGTACACGAGGTGGGTATCGCGTTTGATGAGCAGGTAAGCACGCGGGATCTGCTCGGGCTTGATCCGATGGAGGAGGCGTACAGCCTCGAGCGTGTGACGCCCGAACAGCTCATGGGCACGGTGCTTATTGTGACCAAATCAGAGATGGACCGCGAGTTGTTGCTTCGTTATTTGCAGGACACCCAGTTGACCATTCGGGTCGCTGAGAATGTTGAAGAGGCGATGGAGCGGGCGCAGAAGGGGTGTGATCTGATTTTCTCGGATCTGCATCTGGGCGAGGAGAGCGGGCTGGATCTGGTGACGCAGTGCCGAGCGGAGGGGATCGATGTGCCGTTCATGATAATGACCTCGGACGATTCGGATGAGACCCGCGATGATCTGCGGATGTCGGGGGTCAACGGGTATTTCTCCAAGCCCATCGAGCAGCAACGGTTCTACCAAGCAATGGCCGAGTTCATGCTCGCCGACGGCGACGGCGGCCCGGTGTACACCACGCTGAGCGAGAGCAATCCGGCATTCGAGTTTCTGGCCAACTTTTATACGAGCGTGCCTCAGATGGTTGTTGGGCTTGAAAAAGCGTTGCAGGAGAGCAATCTGGAGTCTTGTCGAGAGTTGTGCAGAACCCTCGCCGGGACGGCGGCGCCGCTTGGATTCCAGGGTGTTGGCGAGCAAGCGATTAAGGCCGATCGGGCGTTGACCAAGGGATCGGCGGTGCGTGACGCCGCTTCGGAGGTCCGCGCGTTGATCATCGCGTGCAGAAGAATCCGCGTAAAACCAGCGGCCTAGGCGAGTCTGGCTGGAAACAGACACGCGAAGGAACACAGTGAGAGGGAGTTGATTGATGGGGCATTTCAGAATGAACGAAGCCGTGGGGGCCAACTCGCGCAACTCGCTGGGGGTGCACGGGCAGGTGTACAAGCGGCTGCTCGAAAAGCTCAACGACTGCAGGACGAGCGGTAAGGACAAGGGATGCGGGCGGATTCATTCGCGTTTGGAGTACAACGATCCGTATATCCTGATGGTCCTCGAGAGCGAGGACACGATTGACCGCCCGATCACCGTGGCGGCGCGCAACATCTCGCGCGGGGGTGTGGGGCTCTTGCACTCGAGCTTTGTCTACCCAAATACGCGCGTCTCGATCCACCTTACCAGCAACCAGCAGAACCCGCGCCCCGTCCGGGGCATTGTTCAGCGGTGCATCCATCGCGGCGGGGTGGTTCACGAGGTGGGCGTCAAGTTTGATGAAGAAATCAATATCCAGCAGTATCTTCGCCCGGATATCAGCGAGTGCATCCAGAGCTTTGAGCGCGTCGAGCCTCTGGAGCTCAAGGGGAAGGTCTTGTTGATCGGGCAGAAGAATGATTTCGCGCCGCTCTCGCGGGCGATGCTCCAAGAAACAAGCCTGGCGTACAAGTTTGTCTCGTCGGCGGAGGACGCAAGGATGGCGGGGCTCGAAGACTTTGAGCTCTTCGTGGTGCTCAATGATCTTGAGGATTGCGAGGGCACCGAGTTTGTCCGCGAGCTGCGTGACGGGGGCAACAAGTGCCCGATCGTGCTTGTGGGCAGCGAGAAAACAGAGCTGGCGGTGCAGAAGGTGCGTGCGTGCGGGGCCGATATGCTGGTGCCTTGGCCGATGAATCAAGAGACCTTGCTGTGCGCCATCGCCGAGTACCAGATGACTGAATGGACCGACGAGGTGCTCGAAAAGGTCCGCTCGTGCATGGGGCTCGATAAGCCGACGACCAATGGGTTGCGTGGCGAGATCGCCAAGCTTGGCGTGCTGCTCGACCAGCAGGTCCGTCAGGGCGATGCGGTCAGGGTCTACGCGATGTGCGGGCAGATCCGTGCGCTCGCGCCGTTGCTTGGGATGAAACAACTGCGTGATCTGACGCTGCGGGTCGGCGAGGACATCGCAGAGGACGGGAACCTGGAAGCACAGGGCGAGCTCATCGGCGACATCGTGGCGCTGTGCTCAAGTGTCGCGCGGGCGGCGTAGGAACAGGAGCTTTGGTGTGGTCAAGATTGCAAGCAGATTGATGGGCGGCAATGCCCGCGGACAGCTCTGGAAACGGGCGTGGTTCGGGTGCGCCCTGGTTGTGGCGGTCGCGGTGATCGGTAATGCCCATAGCGGGCGAACACTGCCGAGCGGATCGGACGATGTGCTGGCGTTGGGCTATGAACAGCGGGTGACGATGGGATTGATCGTCAACGATGCCCTTCGCCTTGACGCGGCGGTTGGGGGCGAGGAGTACGACGGGATTGATCCCGCGCTCGAATCGCTCGAGCGCAATGTAGCAAGGTGGGAACAAGCACACCAGAAACTCAGTAAACAGGTGGGCAGCGGGATCGACGAACCGATCGCTCGGCTGGTCAATCCGTACACACAGATTGATCGCGGGCTTGATGAACTGCTGCTGGTTGCCAAGAGCGCCCAACGCCGGGCGCCTTACCTCGACCAGGAAACCGCAGATCGGATTCGGCGTGCTCGGATTTTGATCGGCGAGCACGAGTTGCAATATACCGAGGGGCTCGTGCAGATCACGGCTATGCGTCAGGGGATCATCGACGAGCGGATCGCCGGGTTCCGCGGGTCATCGCGGGCCGGATTGGTGGTGCTGATCGTGGTGGCGGCGGGGTGTGTGCCCATCGTGGTGTTCCCGGCATTGGCTGGGATGGGAGCAGGATCGAAGAGCGAGCCGGGATTGAAGATTTCAGAGCACCAAGAACCGGGCAAGCAGACGCGGGGTCGTGCTGCGTGAGGTATCTACTTTGGTTGTTTCTTTGAGGGGAAAGGGTGACCGACGGGACTTGAACCCGCGACGTCCTGGATCACAACCAGGTGCTCTACCAACTGAACTACGGCCACCATCGAGACGGGAAAGTTGATTCGCCGCCAAGATAAGAATATAGCACTGGTTGGGTATGAAAGTCTGTAATGGGCGGGGCAGAATTGTTCGATATGATGGGGTGAAGGGCTATTATTCTCGATATATCCGGTTTTCTTTCTGGGCGGTGTTGTGGATCAACAGGGCTCGGGGAGATCCGAAGGAGTTGAACATGTCTGCTGTGATCGATCAACTGGACCTTTCTGACAATCGCACACTGACCAACCGTTCGGCTGCCGAACTGATGGAGCGTGTCATCTTGCGCAACGAGGGCAAACTCGTTGCCAACGGGTGCGTCGTCGTCAACACGGGCGATCGCACCGGGCGTTCGCCCAAGGACAAGTTCTTGGTCGATGCGCCGCAGAGCCACGACAACATCGATTGGGGCAAGGTCAACCAGCCCATGAGCGAGGCGCAGTTCGATACCGCGCTGGAGATCGCGACCAAGTACATCAACGCACAAGATGAGGTTTTTGTCTTTGAGGGCTTCACCGGCGCGGATCTGAAGTGCCGGCTCGGGGTCAAGGTTGTTACCACCATGGCGTGGCATTCGTTGTTCGCCGAGACCCTGTTCATCAAGCCCGGCTCGGGGTCCGACGCCGGCGACGGATCATGGAACCATGACTGGACCGTCATCAATGCCGGTGTGCACAAGCTTACCAAAGAAGAACAGGCAGCACTCGGGCACAAGGGCGAGACTTATATCGCTCAATCGCTGGAGCGTAAGATCGTGATTATCCTCGGCACCGAGTACGCCGGGGAGATGAAAAAGAGCCTGTTTTATGCGATGAACTACGACATGCCCGATGTCGGCGTGTTCCCGATGCACTGCTCGGCAAACATCGACAAGGACGACCCGACCAATGTTGCGTTGTTCTTCGGATTGTCGGGCACGGGCAAAACCACGCTGTCCGCCGACGAAAATCGTGCGCTGATCGGCGATGACGAGCACGGGTGGGGCCCCGAGGGGGTCTTTAACTTCGAGGGTGGGTGCTACGCCAAGGTCATCGGTTTGACCCACGAAAAAGAGCCTCAGATCTGGGACGCGATCCGGTTTAGATCGGTTCTTGAGAACACAATCGTCAATGAGGATACGCGCGTTCCCGATTACGACGATGTCTCGATCACCCAGAATACCCGTGTCACCTACCCGGTGGACTTCATCCCCGGTGCGCAGATCCCGTCGGTTGGTGGGCACGCGAAGAATGTGGTTTTCTTGACCGCCGATGCGTTTGGTGTGCTGCCTCCGGTTTCGAGGCTGACCCCAGAGCAGGCGATGTATTACTTCATCAACGGGTACACCTCCAAGCTTGCGGGTACCGAGGAGGGTGTGACTGAACCGGTTCCCAACTTCTCACCTTGCTTTGGTGGCCCGTTCATGCCGCGCCGTCCGAGCGAGTACGCCGGGATGCTCGCCGAGCGCATGAAGGAACACAACGCCAATGTTTGGCTGCTCAACACCGGATGGTGCAAGGGCCCCGCCGGCGAGGGCGGCGAGCGGTTCAGTCTGCCTTACACCCGCGCAATGGTGACCGCGATCCTCAACGGCTCGCTGGATAACGCCAAGACAGTCGAGCACCCGGTCTTTGGGCTGCACATGCCGATCAATGTGGTCGGCGTGCCCGATGAGATCCTCAACCCTCGCAACCTGTGGGCGGACAAGGACGCCTACGACACGCAGGCCGACAAGTTGGCCAAGTTGTTCCGCACGAATGA
>JAESUL010000136.1 GCA_016763115.1 Phycisphaerales bacterium
CCTCGAATACGCCGCCCTCACCGATCGCTCCCGCATCGGGTTCACGCGGGTCGTATCCGGGAAACCCGGAATCAGTGCGCACGAATCCTTCGATCACAATCTCTGAATCCGCCGGTACCCACAACGGCACCGAATGCGCCCGGCACATCTTGATCCCTTTGCCCTGCAGAAACCCCGCCATCAGCAGCTCGCTGATCCCCGGCGGCAACGGACAAGTCGCTGCATACGCCAGCACACTCGCCCCACCGAGCGCAATCGCGATCGGCATCGGTTCGCCGAGTTTCTTCCAGCTCCGCCAGTGCGCCGCCCCGTCGTGGTGCATGTGCCAGTGCATCGCCATGCGGTTCTTGCCGAGCAGCTGCACGCGGTACATCCCGATGTTGTGTGACTTGGGTTTGGGATCATTGCGATCGTCTGCGTGAATCGTGTGGATCCCCGCGAGCGTGATGAATCGCCCGCGGTGCCGATCGTTCCATTCTTCATCGCTCAGATCCGGATGCCCGAGCCCGGCGATCCCCCCATTGACCTCCGCCGGGTATCCCATGGACGCAAAGTCGCCATCGAGTTCCCAGCACCGCAAGATCGGCAACTTCGTGAGGTCAACCTGGTCACCCTCCACAACAACCTGCTGGCACACGCCGGGCTTCTTGCTCCGCTTGGGACCGATCTTGAGCAACGGCGCGAACTGCTTGGCTTTGCCGATCGCTTCACCGATTGATCTGGGCGGCTCGGGCTTGACCAACGCCGCGATCTTGGCGCCGATCTCATCGAGCCCCATTCCACCCAGCGCCATCTCTACTCGCTTGTAGCTCCCAAACGCATTGATGAGCACCGGGAAGTCTGAACCGATCGGATTCTCGATCAGAACCGCCTTGCCTCCAAACCCGGCGAACTGCGGATCGGTGCGCTGCGTTTCGTTGCTCCCGAGCCCGGCGCACCGCGACTTGCTCTGGATGTCGGCGAGTTTGGCAATCTCAAGAACAGGATCGACCGGCTCACGAACCCGTAAAAGTTCGCCCCGGCGGTCCAAGTCCTCGACAAATGAATGGAGATCGGTATACATTACCGTACGATATGTCAGATACCTCACCAAATCCGATTCCCAAGCCCTCCTCTGTCTACGCCAAGACCCGGCTTTGGCCCGAATATTTTTCAGTCACCGCCGGGCGACCGCCGCGTGAGACCTTGCTGGAAGCACTCGATCTCTTCAAGAGCGATCAGCCGCCGATCTCTGACCCATTGGCCATCGATTTCGGGTGTGGCGAGGGGCGAGACACCGCCGAGCTCCTCCGCAATGGTTGGCGGGTCCACGCGATCGACGGGCACCCCGAAGGCATCAAACGCCTCATCGACCGCGACGACCTTGTAGATCCCACCAGACTCACCATGCAGCTCGCCCCGTTTGAGGCTGTCGAGCTCCCGCCCTGCGATCTGCTCAATGCCAGTTATTCCCTGCCCTTTTGCCGACCCGAGTCCTTCGATGCCATGTGGAATCGGATTGTCGATTCCATCCGCCCCGGCGGACGATTCGCAGGACAACTCTTCGGCGATCGACATTCATGGGCCAAGATTGATGATCGTTCGCACCAAGCCGCAGAGCGGGTAGAGCAACTTCTCTCGCCATTCGATGTAGAATCACTGAAAGAAGAAGACCGAGAAGGCGAAGACTGTAACGGCGAGCAGACTCACTGGCATGTCTTCCATATCATCGCCCGCAAACCGATCGGCTCAAGTTAGGGGACTCACCTTGGATACCACCGTTGACCTCACAGGCATAGAAAAAATCTATCGCGGCAAAACCCACGCGCTCCGCGGCATCGACCTCCAGATCCACCCAGGCGAAATCTTCGGTCTTCTCGGGCCCAACGGCGCGGGCAAATCTACACTCGTCAAAATCCTGATGACCGTGATCACCCACACCAAGGGCCAGGGCACCATGCTCGGCAAGCCCATCGGCAACAAGGCAACCCTCGCCAAGGTCGGCTACCTCCCCGAGCACCACCGGTTCCCCAACTACCTCAAGGGCAAGCAGGTCCTTGATTTCTTCGGCGCCATGAGCGGCGTACCCAAAAAAGAACGCAAACAACGCACCTCCAAACTCCTCGACCTCGTCGGGATGACCGAATCAGCCAACATGAAGGTCGGGCGCTATTCCAAAGGCATGAAACAACGCATCGGCATCGCCCAAGCACTCATGGACAGCCCCCAGTTCATCGTCCTCGATGAACCCACCGACGGCGTAGACCCGGTCGGACGCAAAGACATCCGCGAGATTCTGTTGCAACTCAAAGCCGAGGGAAGAACCGTGTTCCTCAACTCGCACCTTCTGAGCGAACTCGAACTCGTCTGTGATCGAGTCGCGATCATGGTCAAGGGCATGGTCCATCAGCAAGGCACTATTGATGAGTTGACCGCCGGCAAGGGGTTCTTCTCGATCACTCCAAAGTCAACCTTCGATATTGATGTCGCCAAAGGATGCCGAGATGCCCTCAAGGGTATCGAGTCCCAGATCAACGAATCAAAGAACGGCTGTACCGGGATGAAGTTTTATACCGAGAATGTCGAATCCGTGCAATGCGTCATCGACCACCTACGCAGCAATGGCCAAATCATTCAATCCTGCGGGCTGCAACGCCCGTCGCTGGAAGACCTCTTCATGAAGGCTGTATCTTCCGTCGAAGGTGGTGCAACACCCGGCGCTGACAAATCACCGAAGGGAGGCGCACGATGATCCGAGTTTTCAAGGCCATGATGATTGACACGCTCCGGTACCTGCGAAGCCGATTCTTATTCTGGCTCGTCCTCGCGCTCTCCACGCTCGCTGCAATTTTACTCTTCGCAACCTATTCATTTACGCCCGAGGGCATCCAGATTCTCGGGTTCAAGCCCATCGAGAACCCGATGCTCGCCAAAGGCACCCCCGGACGAGACATGTTTGTCGCAGGTTTGTTCAATGGGTTTTATGTCAAGTTCTGGCTCGGATGGGGCGCCATGATCTTGGCACTCGTCTCGACAGCCAGCCTCATCCCTGATTTTATTTCCGATGGCGCCATCGAGCTCACCCAGTCCAAGCCCATACGCCGATCGACCCTGTTCTTCTTCAAGTTTCTAAGCGGACTCGGCTTCGTTGTCGCACAACTCACCATCGGCATCGGGCTCGCCTACCTCATCATCGGAATCAGGTTCGATCTCTGGTTGCACACCTCATTGCTGGCAATCCCCTTGCTCACCCTGCAGTTTGTGTACCTCTACGCGATCTCCGCAACCATCGCGGTGATCACACGCAGCACCATCGCTTCCCTCTTGGGTACAATTCTCATCTGGTTTATCATCTTTCTGCTCCAGTTTGTTGCCAATAACATCCACAAAACACATGAAACCTTCTTGACCCAAGCAAACCAAGTCCAAACACGAGTTGTCACACTAACAGAGAGAATAGAAACCGGCGGCGAAGACCCGACCGCCTCTCAAACCCGAAAAATGGAGAGTCTGCTCCGAGAAAAAGGTGGAATCATTGAGTCTGCAGATTCTCTTTACCCATGGCTGAAGAACTTCAAGCGAGCCGAACTCGCCATCCCGAAGACCGGGGACCTGCAAAAATACCTTGCCAAGAAAGTTGATGCGCCGGTCACCAACGAGTTCATGGGGCTGTTCTTCAATATCTCAGACGATGCCGTTCGCCCAAGCACTATCTCGAAAGAGGAAATGGAAGACGCCAACGCGGCAGAGATTGCTGCAATCAAAGCGGTCCGAAATCTCAGCATCACCGAAAGCATCTTGTCTTCACTCGCCGTCGTTGGGCTTCTGCTCTGGTTCTCGATGTGGCGATTTAGCAGGCGCGATTTCTAACCCCGCCCGAGTTCCACTCCACGGTCCCTCGCTGCAAGCACGGCTCCAAAAATCGTCGCCATCGCCGCGCCCTCATCGAGGGCGTTGGTGCCCGCGGCCGTCGTCCCGCCCTTGCTCGTCACCATCGCGCGAAGATCTTGTGCTGACTCGGGTGATTGCCTCAGCAGCATCCCCGATCCCGCGATGGTCTGGGCAACGATGAGCCGGGCTTGTTCATTGGTGAACCCCATCTCGATCGCCGCCTTGGTCATCGCCTCGGCGAGATAAAACACATACGCCGGCCCAGACCCCGCCAACCCGGTGAACGCATCCATAAGCGACTCATCAATCACCATGGTTTCGCCGACACTGCCGAGCAGGGTCATGGCCAGTTGCATATCTGCATCCGTCGCGCCGGGGCCTCGGGCGATCGCGTTCATGCCCATCGAGATCGCAGCCGGCGTGTTGGGCATCACCCGAACAACGCGAGCGAGCCCGCCGAGTTCATCGTGAATCCGTTGCGCATGGATGCCCGCAAGGATCGAGATCACGAGCGGGTGGGTGCCCAACTCCTCCATCGCCTTGCGGACCGGCTCTGCCGCCTCGCCAAGCATCTGAGGCTTCACCGCCAGCACCATCACCTGCCCGGCTTTGGATTCGCCCAACCAACGCATCCCATCGGTAGCATTGATAAAAAAGGTATCAAAGTGGGCACCCTGGTCGGGGTTGGGGTCCACGCCTGCGACCTGTGTCGGCTCGATGACCTTGGAGCCACACCCCCCGCTCACGAGCGCCCTGGCCATATTCCCAGCCCCGATGAAGAGGATCCGATCATCGATTCTGTCTAATCTGCTCATACCAGAGCGTACCCGCCGCGTTGGGTGTGGTACAGTTGGACCACGCCCAAAGCACCGAGGAACCTGCATGTCCAGTTTTTACCAACTCGAGTTCGAGAAACCCGTGACCAAAATCGATCAACTGATCGAGCAGGCCAAGAACACCCCCGCGCCCGAGGTCCCCGCACTCGGAGGCGTCAGCGACGAGCAGCCCGAGATCCACACCAAACCCGTCAGCATCGCCAAACTCCTCAAGGACCGTGAGAAGGCGCTCAAGAAGGCGTACAAAAAACTCTCGCCTTGGAACACCGTCCGCGTCGCCCGGCATCCCAATCGCCCGCAGACCCGTGACTACATCACCCACATGTGCCGAGATTTTTGTGAACTCCACGGCGATCGTCACTTCGGAGACGACCCCGCCATGGTCACCGGGTTCGGTCGCATCGGCGGACGCAAATGCCTCATCGTCGGACACCAAAAAGGCAAAGACACCCAAGAGAAACTCGCCTGTCACTTCGGGTGCGCCCATCCCGAGGGATACCGCAAGGCCCTTGCCAAAATGAAGATCGCCGAGAAGTTCGGACTCCCGATCGTCACGCTCGTTGACACCCCCGGTGCCTATCCCGGGCTGGGCGCAGAAGAACGCGGACAAGCCGAAGCAATCGCGGTGAATCTCCGCGAGATGAGCAGACTCCGCGTACCGATCGTGTCAATTGTCATCGGCGAGGGCGGCTCGGGCGGCGCGCTCGGGATCGCCGTCGCAGACCGCGTGGCGATGCTGGAGTACTCTTGGTATTCCGTCATCAGCCCCGAAGGGTGCGCTGCGATCTTGTGGAAGCAGGCCAACGAGCAGACCAACACCGCTGCTGCCGACGCGCTCCGATTGACCGCCAAAGACAATCTGAAACTCGGCATTGTGGATTCGGTGATTGATGAACCGCTCGGTGCTGCCCATCGGTCCCACGAGCAGGCGGCTGCGAATCTTGAAGATTGGATCACTTCGCAACTCGATGAGTTGTCAAAGCTTCCGATCGATGAACTGCTCGAGAACCGGTACCAGCGATTCCGGAATCTTGGCTCATTCGATGTCTGTGTGCCCAAGGCCGCTGCTGAAACCGAGTAATTCCCTCGTTTTCGGCTTCTTATCGGACACCAAGGGTGCCCCCTTTGACACCGCACCCCGACGCGCCTACCCTTCGCCCCGATCACCCCAACCTATTGGGGTCCAAGCGGTTCGACACCAAGGCGGCAAGATTGGCTAAGAAAACAACAAAGAAGAAGATCACGAAAAAGACCTCAAAGAAGGCCGCGCCGTCTGGTGTCAAGAAAAAAACAACCAAGAAGACCACCAAGCCGATCACCAAAAAGAAAGTGACCAAGAAGCCCGCTGCTAAGAAAGCACCGGTCTCCAAGAAATCGACCTCGAAGAAAGTCGTCAAAAAAAGCGTGACCAAAAAAACAACCACCAAGAAATCCACCACGAAAAAAAGCGTGACCAAAAAACCTACGCCCAAGAAGACCACAAACAAAGCAACGATAACCAAGAAGCCCACGGTCACCAAGAAACCAGCACCTACCAAGCCATCTAGCAAGACCACCAAAAAACCAGAGCCCAAGGCACCCACCAAGCCCGGGTCAAAGCCAACGGACGCCAAAGGCGCCGACAACAAGCCCAAGCACATCCCCCGCAGATGCCCGAGCCGACCCAAGCCCAAGCTGATCCTCCCCGATCGCCCGCTGCTCGGCTCGGTGAAAAACATCAAGCCCTTGATCGCCTCGGGCGCATCAGCCAAAAAGACCCACTCGATCCTTGACGACGAAGTACCGAAAAAAATCAAGTCCCCCTACAACAAACGCCAGCTCGATGTGTTCAAGATGATCCTGATCACCAAACGCGCCGAGCTGCTCGGCGACATCACCCACCTCGAAAACGAAGCCCTCAAAAGTGGTGCCGGCGACGCCGGGCACACCTCCAACCACATCACCGAGCAGGGCTCGGACAACTACGACCAAACCTTGAATCTCAACCTTGCAGCCACTGACCGCGCGCTGCTCGCTGAGATCGACGAGGCCCTCCGACGCATCGTTGACCGAACCTACGGCGCGTGCATGATCACCGGCGAGCCCATCAAGAAGGCCCGGCTCGAAGAACTCCCCTGGACGAAACACTCCATCAAAGCCGCCCGCGAGTTGGAAGAGCGGAGATTCTAAGTATGCCCTCCACCCTGGGCTCCAAACGGGCACTCTCGATTCTGTTCCTGACAATCATCCTCGGCGCCCTCACCGATCTCGGATCCAAGTCCATCGCCTTCCGCACGATCGCAGAGACCCCGGTCATCGTCACCCGCGCCGAGGTCCTCCGCACCGACAACCTCGGGTACCTGATCCCGCCGCACGAACCAACCGTAGTCATCCCCAGCGTGCTCGAGTTCACCCTCGTGCTCAACCCCGGCGCGGTGTTCGGTATCGGCGCGGGCAAACGATGGTTCTTTATCGTTTTTACCATCAGCGCGATCGCCATTGCACTCTTGCTCTTCGCCAAATGGACCAAGCCCAAAGACTGGGCCGCCCATGCGGGGTTCGGGCTGATCATCGCTGGCGGGCTGGGGAATCTCTATGACCGTGTCCTCTTCGGATGCGTCCGCGACTTCATCCATCCGTTCCCAGGCGTGCGTACACCCTTTGGGATCAAATGGCCCGGGGGAAATGACCAACTCTGGCCCTATGTGTCCAACATCGCCGACCTCTACCTCATCATCGGCATCGGACTGCTGGTCATCCACACCTGGCGCCAGCCACCGATCGAGAATACCTCGACAGACATGCCCGACAACCATTCTACAGAACCTACCGCGTAACCCCACGCGCACGCTGACGCACGGTGTCGATCATCGAACGGATCTCCTCGGCCATCCGTGTGTTTGGAAACTCTTCGAGGATCTGCTGCCCGATGGCTTCCGCCCGATCCCACGCATGGTCATGCACCGCGAGCTTGAACTGCGCCCCAAGGTTCTCGCGGGCCTTGCCGATCACCCCACGGGCAACCTCTTGGAACTGCGCCCCCTCTTGCTCGCTGAGGTACCCGTCCATCTCGTGCAGCAGCGCCATTGCCTCGTCTACTCGATCCTCGCGGGCCGCAACGAGGAAGCTGCGTTCGAGGTCCTGTTTGTAGCGTTCTTTGGCAGTCTGCACCCGATGACGTAACCCCTCGACCGCGTGCGATTCGTGGTAGACCCGCGTAATCCTTGCCGCCTCGGCGAACCCGGCGTCCCATTGGCGCGTTGCGATGAGTTGATCGAGGGCCGCGATCTCGGTATCGACCTGCTGATGGATCGTGCTCGATCGGGCCGCATCAATCCGCGTGCGGAACTCCTCGGCGTCCGTGCGGTACCCAAACCGCTCGGCGAGTTCACGCACGAGCACCATCGCCGCATCCCAATCCCCCTGCCGAATATCTTCCTCGATGGCGCCTCGAAGCAGCGTGCCCTCTTTCTTGCGATTGAGCACCCGTCGCGCATCATCAGAGAGCACCATGTTTTCTTGCAGCAACTCAATCGCTCGGCGGAGATCCAGAATCCCGGTCTCCTCCTCACCCTTGGAGGCGTGCCTCAAAAGCAGGCAGATCGGAAAAGTAGTCAGCGTGACAATCAATCCGACAACACCACCAAGCATCCAGGTATCAATCCCGTGCACCGCCCCCTTGACAAATACACCGAGGGCAATCACCGCGCTGATGCCATAGAGGGCCGCGATCCATCCATCCGAGATTCCTCTTCTCGTCGCCATAAACCAAAGTCCTTTCTGGTTGCCTAACTGCCCGGCACCGCACCGCCACAGTTCTGCTCGACAGGAACCAAACAAAGAAACCGCAACGGCTCATCATTTGTTCCCTCTGACCGGAACTGGTGCTCCTCGTTGGCGGGCACATAGATCACATCGCCGCCCGTGATTGGGTGTCGAACCCCATCAAGCAGGATCGTCCCCGCCCCGCTCACGATGAACACCTCGTGCTTACACCAAGGCAATTAAAGGTCTTTGTTAACGGGAATCAAATTGAGGTCAAGAATTTTTCTGATTATGTTGATATGTTTTTGAATTAA
>JAESUL010000137.1 GCA_016763115.1 Phycisphaerales bacterium
ATCGCCTCGTTGACAATCAACCCCGACGCCACGGTGTGCATCAGATCGAGCGCACCGTCCAAGGCCAAGAACGATTCGGGCAGTGACAATCGGCGGTTGGATGAATCATCGAGCGTGCGTTCGAGCCACTGCGTTGCGGCGGTGTCGTAAGCGTTGCCCACAAGGTTCATGACGAACCGCGTCAACCCACAGATGCGCTCGCACTTCATCGGGTTGCGTTTGTAGGGCATGGCCGAGCTGCCGATCTGTGACTTGCCGAAGGGCTCGTCGATTTCTTTGCGGTTGGAGAGCAGCCGGATGTCGGTAGCGATTTTGTGGAGGACGGAGGCGACCGTGGCAAGCGATGCGAGCATTGCGGCATCTTGGGTGCGGGGATAGGTCTGCCCCATCAGTTGGAACATCCAGGCCCTTTGCAAACCGTCACCTACTGCTTCAATCACTCCTTCGTCTTCAACCACTCCCATCTGAATCAACAATTTTCCAACCGCCTGCTGTTCGAAACGATCTACTTTTTCTGTGTCATTCTCAAAGAGATTGAGAAACGAAGCCTGCGTTCCTGTC
The DNA here is from genome assembly GCA_016763115.1 of Phycisphaerales bacterium. GTDB lineage: Bacteria > Planctomycetota > Phycisphaerae > Phycisphaerales > UBA1924 > UBA1924. The sequence goes on from JAESUL010000137.1 coordinate 562, forward strand.
GCACCACCAAAGCCCCGCAACTGAAACATCATCGCTCCAAGTGACTCATCGCGGTTTGCAGGAGTATTTGTATAGAGTTCATTGGCCCATCCTGCAATACGGCGACCAACCGTCACCGGCTGGGCTGGCTGATAGTGCGTGAAACCAAGCGTCGGAATGGTCTTTGTCGCATCAGCTGACTCGCCCAGTGCGAGAACACCTCTCGAAATCTTTGATTCAATCAATCGAAGAGCTTCATACTGAATCATCAAGTCCGCATTGCACACCACATCCTGGCTTGTACACCCGAGATGAATTATCCCGCGTGCCTTGGGGCACCGATCACCGAAGGCGTGCACATGGGCCATCACATCGTGGCGGAGTTCGCGTTCGTACTTGGCCGCCAGTTCCATGTCCTCGTCGGTCACTTCGAGGTGCGCCCGCATCTCGTCGAGTTGTTCGTCGGAGATATCGAGCCCGCACGCCTGCTGGGCCTCAGCGACCGCAAGCCAGATCTTCCGCCAGGTATTAAACTTATGCCTCGGCGACCAGATCTTGCACATCTCAGGAGACGCATTGCGGGCCGCGAGCGGCGAGGTGTAGGTGTCGTGCGAGTTGGTCATAGGGAGCACTCTTTGGTAGAACGGGCTTCCAGCCCGTTGCTTTGGTAACGATCAATAAGAAAGAAACGGGCTGGAAGCCCATTCCACCAGAGCCCTAGTTGGCGACGATGTTGACCAACCGACCTGGAACAACCACAATCTTCCGCACGGTTTTCCCCTCGATGAGTTCCTTGATCCGCTCGTCTGCCAACGCGGCCTCTTCGAGTTCCTTGGGATTCGCGTTGGGCGAAGCATAAATCTTCGACCGCAGCTTGCCCATGATCTGCACCGGGATCTCGATCTGATCGTCGATCAGCATCGCGTCGTCAAAGCTCGGCCACTCGGCGTGCGTGATCGAATCCGTGTGCCCGAGGCGCGAATAGATCTCCTCAGCCGCGTGCGGCACTATCGGCGCGATCGTGCGCACAAACCGATCCATCTGGTCCTTCGTCAATGACTTGGCCCCATTGACAAACTCGAACACCGCGGCGATCGCCGTGTTGAACCCGAGCCGCTCTATATCATCGCCGACCTTGGCAATCGTGCGATGAAGCAACTTCTCGACCGTGTCGTCGGGCGCGTCTGCAAAGCGGATCTCTCCGGTTTCTTCGTTGATACACAGCCGCCAGATCTTCTGCATCAAACGATACAGCCCGATGATGTCGCGTGTGTTCCAAGGCTTGGTCGCTTCGAGCGGACCCATGTACATCTCGTACATGCGGAAAGTATCCGCGCCGTACTCAGCGATCACATCATCAGGGTTCACCACATTCTTGAGGCTCTTGGACATCTTGGCCGTGATGTTCTTCACACCCTCGCCCGTCGCGGTCTCGACAAACTCGGGGTCTTCTTCCGTGCCTCGGTTCTCGACCTGGTCGATCGGCACCAATGATTTGTCGGGGCGTTGGTACGCAAAGCTCGTAATCATGCCCTGATGGAACAACTTGCCAAAGGGCTCTTTGGTGTGCACGATATCGAGATCAAACATCGCCATGTGCCAGAACCGCGCGTACAGCAAGTGCAGCACGGCGTGCTCGTTGCCGCCGATGTAGAGATCGACGCCGTTGTCGCCCATCCAGTACGACTCGGCTTCCTTGCCGATCAACCGATCCGCGTTTTTCGGATCGCAGTACCGCAGGTAGTACCAGCAGCTCCCCGCCCACCCCGGCATGGTGTTGGTCTCGCGGCGTACCTTCGCATCGGCGTCCATATCAGCAACACCCGCTTCGCCCGCCGTCGTGTTGACCCACTCGACCGCCTTGGCGAGCAAGGGCTTGGGCTCATCGGAAACCACAGGCTCATAATCCGCCAGCGCGGGCAACGAAACGGGCAGCGTGTCCATCCCCACCGCGTGATGATCGCCCCGCTCGTCAAACACGATCGGGAACGGCTCGCCCCAGTACCGCTGACGCGAGAACAACCAATCACGCAGCTTGTAGTTCACCTTGCTCGCACCGAACTGATGCTCTGCAAGCCACTCGATCATCTTCTGCTTGGCGGGCTCGATCTCGAGCCCATCGAGGAATCGCGAGTTGGTCGCGACCCCTTCGCCCGTGTACGCCTCGCCCTTGAAATCTTCGGGCGGCATCACCGTCCGCACGATCGGCAGATCAAACGCCCTAGCAAAGTCCCAATCGCGTTGGTCTTGGGCGGGCACCGCCATGATCGCCCCGGTGCCGTAGTTCATCAGGACATAGTCCGCCGTCCATACCGGCACCGGCTCGCCCGTCGCCGGGTTGTTGACAAAGATCCCGGTGAACACGCCGGTCTTCTCTTTGTTCTCCATCCGCTCGATATCCGAACGGTTCCGCGTCGAATCGACATACGCTCGGAGCTTGCCCTCACCCGTATCTTTGCTCGGGCTGTCCATGGCGAGTTCGACGAGCGGGTGCTCGGGCGCAACGACCATGTAGGTCGCGCCAAAGATCGTGTCGGGGCGTGTGGTAAAAAC
>JAESUL010000013.1 GCA_016763115.1 Phycisphaerales bacterium
CCCCTCAACAATCGCAGGGCTCGCCCCGAGCCGCTCGATCAGCTGCGCATGAAACGATCCCGGGCCCATCGCACCGGGCGGCTCAACCGAACCAAGCACCAGCACACGCCCGCACCGATCCGCGATCGGCCCCAGATCCGACCACGCCCGCGCGAGCGCAGCGCTCGGCATCGTCATCTCCGCAAACCGCACCGTCGGATCGATCTCGGTCAGTCCCTGCTCACGCGGCCCGACAAACTTCATGTACAGATCATCAACCCCAACCGCGATGTCATCGAGCGTATCGAGCGGCATCGTCAGAATCTTCCACCCGTGCTCATCGCTCATTGCTTTGAGTTTCTCCGGCACCCCCGCGCTCGAACGCTGAAAGAAAATATGCGTTGGGTCCGCCAAGATCATCGACTCGTACTCAATGCCGCTCTCTGAACCAACAATCGGCACCGAATCACTAAGCACCATGTCCCAGGCGTGCTTGCCAACGATCTGGTCCTCGAACCCAATATCCCGCAGCATCACCGCGATCGCGGGCGACATTACGACAAACCGAAGTTCCTCTTTCGCAGACGGTGCATCAGCCGTTGGCGTTGAACTCGGCGCACGCGAGCACCCCGTCATCACCACACCGACCAACATCAAGATTCCAAGAACAGCGCGTCTATTGAGCATGCAACAAGGGTATCAGCCCATCTGCGTGCGGACACCCTCCATCAGCCGCAATCCCGAGTCGGCATCAAAGCACACAAACGCCCAGGTCCGATCGTCAGCGAGTTCAAACGCCCGCCGATGCGCTGATGCTTCCTCTGCCCGATCAACCAGCCCCTTCAACGCCTGAGCGTTGGTTTCTCGGTATTCATCGAGCAATGCATGCATCGCCCGGTACGCCCCGATCGGGTTTTCCCCCGCATCTTGATACTCTTTGATCTGCCCGAGAAGCCGATCCTTCGCGTCTTGCGTACTCTGGTCACCGACCAACGCCGGGTTGTGCCTCGCAGCGTGCGCCTCCCACTTCGCACGCTGGGGCTCAATCACACGCTGCCCATCAACCTGAAAATCAAGCTTCTGCGTCGCGGTGACATGCGCCATCGGCGACAACTCAACCCCCCGCCACGCCCGCATCCAATGCTCGGTAATCCGGTCGTACCCCCAGCCGCCGGTGCCGTGGATAAAGAGTTCGCACAGCGTTGACCGCACAACCGCGGTCATCATCAATCCACGCGCGATCAACTCATCCTTCGGAACTTCATCGAGTTGATGCGCGAACACCCGCTCGCGTGCTTTCCCCGGTCGAACACGCCACAGCGGGAGTTCGAGTTTCTCATCATCAACATCAAGCCGACGAACACCCCCGTCGGCGAACGCCGCGACCGCCGCGTTGTAGGCATCCACGCACGCACGCGGGTCCTCACGCATGGATTCAACCATCGCGGAAAACGCCTGCGTTTTTCGGAGTTGACTCGCAAAGACAATCGTCGGCATCTGGACACCAAGCCAACCGCACGCCAACCCAACAACCCCGTACCCAAACTGGGCTGCCAACGATTCCTCGCCCGCATATCCATACAAATAGTCAACCAACTCGGAAAGCTCTTCAGGTACATCAGCATCAAACTCTCCGATCGCATCGAGCGATACCCCCGCAACCGATTCCATCGGCGAGGGCGCGATCTGCAATGTCTCCGCAGTCATATCCAACCCCGCCCCAACCGGCATCCTGATCCGCATCGGGTCCACCGCGTCCTGATCGGGTACGATCCAGACCGGGTGGGCGCCGGTTTGCTTTGCGCTGTGCATGAGGGCCGCGATTTTGGCGACGATCCCGGGATGAAACACCACCGCCTGGTGCCCGCTCATCACAATCGGAACATCGCCCGGCAGTCCCATTGCTGCTCGATCAGCCTCAAAGTCTGCGCCCACCACCGACGAAAGGGCCTTGCGCCACCGACTGAAAGCGGGCTCGATCGTAATCGAATCGATCCGCGAACCATACTGATACTCTTCATGCTGCTGTCTTTGCTGCAAGGCGAACCCCTCCTCGATGCAACACCCTCCGCCCAAGGCTTACCTCAAACAGTCCGCGTTGATCCCATCGACCGCCTCGGTTGGCAGCGACGAAGCAAACTGGTTGATCGTCCGGTGCATCACACACCGGTAATGACGCAGGCGTTCTTCGGGAACATCCAGCCCGCCGCCGAAGGTGCGTGAGAGATCGTTGTAGATCAGATCGACCGGAATCTCGGTGATCCGCAAATCATTGGCGACCGCCTGCACCCAGAACTCCATCGGGAACGCGTACCCGGTCTCGGTGAGGTTGAGCTTGTTCATCGCCGACACGCGGTGGGCCTTGAACCCGCAGAACCCGTCGGTCAGCGTCAGCCCGAACCGATCGTTGATCTCGGTGGTGATTTTGAGATTGATCGATCGACGATCTTCGGGCGCAGCGTCACCAGGCGCATCAAGATCGAGGTACCGCGAACCAGAAATAATATCATACGAATCGTTGCGGATCGCGCCGAAGAACTCGGGCAAGCGTTCGGGCTCGTGCTGGTCATCGCAATCCATCGTGATGACCCAGTCATACCCATCTCGTTGAGCACGCGCGAACGCCTGGATCAGCGCTAAGCCGTACCCGCCGTTGACCTCGTGCTGGATAATGTCCAGCCCCATCGGCCGCTGGAGATCACGCAAGATCCCGGGCGTGCCGTCGGTCGAGCCATCATCAATTACCAAAATCTGTCCGGAATATTCGCGGATGCGTTCGAGCACCGAGCGGACATGGGCAGCTTCGTTGTAAACAGGGACCGCAATCAGAATCGACATAAAACACACTCCTGTGGCTCATCCAAACGGGCATTGACCATACGGAACGATCGGTACGGAACCATTATTCCGAGTCCGGATCTGAATTCTCGGATTCTGCAACTTCGCCAAGTATCTCGGCCTTCTCGGCACGCGCCAACGCGGTGTAGGCCCCGAAACCAAACGGGGCACCCTCGATGTGGTCCTGGTCAACCCCCGAGCCCTCTTCCGCTGCCCTTTCCAACTCTTGGACCAACTCATCCGAAAGCGAATGCACGCCGCTGATCTGCGAGATCGGCAGCGTGTACGACTCGCCCGTCGGGGTCTTGATCCGGAAAATAGTACACTGGACATCCGTCGCCAACGATCGGTCAACCCCGGGCACCACCGACGAGCACGAGAACACCGGATAGATATCCGCGATCGGAATCCGCTGCCCGAGTGTTGTGATCACCCCCACGCGACCATCGAACATGTTGTCGATGGGCTCTGGGCTTGCTTGGGCGCCGGTGACGGTGGGCGAGAGCCGCCCAGTCGAGTTGGTCGCGGCTGTCGCCATCGCCATGAGAATATCGCGGACCACATTGTTCCAGAACACATCACGACGCACAAGCACCCGCGCCGCAGGGTTTGCAGCCATACCCGACTGCTGACCAGTCGGCGTATGCCCCATCCCCACCGGACCCCCAGCCGGGCACGCATCGCCTCCGGGAGATTGTCCGTACTTGGGCGCGGGCGATTTCGAGCCTCGCCCACCGATTGCAGACTGGAGCACATTGAGTTGGTCGATCGGATCTTTGGACATAAAAAAGGTTCCCTTGGTTCGTGCCCATTGTGCAAACACCACCGGGCGGTGGATTCTTCGCACAAACTTCGCCAATTGGAACCCAATTTAGATCTCGGAGTGCTCATTCTTGTACAAAGTGTCCATCGAGACCACCGAATCTCCAAGATCCGCCGCAGCCGAGGCGCTGTGGGTCATCAACAAGACCGTGGTCCGCTGCTTTTTCCACAGGTCTTTGAGCACTTTGCAGATCGAGCTTCGCCGATCCGGATCGACCCCCGCAAAGGGTTCATCGAGCAGCAACAACCCCGGCGTGCGGACCATCGCGCGAGCCAGAGCCACCCGTCGGCGTTGCCCGCCAGAAAGCGCACCGGGCTTGCGTCCCAGGCACCCCTCGATCCCCAACGCCTCAGCGACCGATCCAATCCGCCCACCAACCTCACTGCGCATCACCCCACCGCCCCGCAACGAGAGTTCGAGGTGCTTGCGTGCGCTCAGGTGCGGATAGAGCGCATCGTGCTGGAACACCATCGCGATATCTCGCTGGTCCGGGCGTACACCATCAAGCACCCGCCCGCCGAGTGTGATCGTCCCGGTTGTCGGAACCACTAGCCCGCCAAGCACCATGAGGAGTGTTGTTTTGCCGCACCCAGATTCACCCGTCACCGCAAGGACCTGCCCGTCTTCCAGTTCAAGCGACATCGGGCGCAGCGCATGGACATCGGCGCACCCGCGTTGCGGGTAGGTCTTTGCGAGGTTATTGATCTTGAGTGCTGCCAAGGGTGTCCATCCGTTTCGTAATTCAACATGGTTTCGATACCGATTCAGCAACGGTAGCACGCCTGCGCGGGTCATCCAACCGACACAACCGGCAAGGACACCCAGCAATCCGGGGGTATACGGGCGTTGGTGACCAAGTGCCCCTCGATTGGTGCCGATAGGTCTTTCACGGAGGAGATACCCATGGAACAGGGAAATAAGGCATTCAATGAGGTTCGCGCTCTTTTGGGCAAGCTTGATCGTTCAATCGATGAAGCCCGCTCACGCAGGCTCGGCCCACCCGCCCACGCGGAATCATCCCCAAATCAATCAGAGTCCCCCGATCCGTCGTCGATCGACCTCGACCAAGAAATCGGGCAATCCGCTGCCAAAGCAGAGCAGACCGAGCTGCAAAAACGCGGCGCCCTCTTTGGACGCGCCAAGCCTCTCAACCGCGATCCAAACACCGCGTGGAAGAGCACCGGCAACAACGACAACGATATGCAGATCGGCTGAGCCTACTACTAACATTCATTTAGAGCCAGCGAGTCCTATGTCATGTCTGAGGGCTCCCTTTTTCACAAAACCCCACTCTTTCCG
>JAESUL010000138.1 GCA_016763115.1 Phycisphaerales bacterium
CGCGGAAAATAACCCGTGATGCCAAATCGATCAAGCCATAAACCTCACCCCACACGATCTCTGCGGCATTCTCATCGAACGGATGCAAGTCCATAGCATCGAGTTGGAACTCCTCATTGAAAACTGCCCCACCAAATCTGTTGTACCCAGATATTCCCAGCGTTCGGATTCCGAGTTCGTTGAGTGCTTTGACCACGCCGAGCATCTCGCTCTGGCGTTGATCGTTCATGTTTGCGCCCACCCATGGCAAAAACACGACAACCATCGGCATCTCACCGTTGATCTCCAATAAATCATTGCAATCCTGATAGATCAGATCAAAGAGGTCTGCCTGATAAACGCTCGCAGCCCTCGGATGAGCAATGTCTCGTACGGGCCCATTGTGCCCAAATGAATAGAACAGTGTGTTCGGACGGTTGTAGTTGTTCCACATCCATTCACGGATCGCCTTGTTCGAGCCGTGATTCGTGAGAACCGAGTTCCCGTTGTCTGCGCCATACAAGAAGCACTCGGGGTTCCGCCCCGCTGCGGTCCGCACGAGCGAAATCCCAAACCCTGGTTCTGCATTCTCGAGATTGCTAAACCTCTCAACCCATCCGGGAAGGATGAAAATGTCTGCATCATCCACCGAATCTAACTCACGGACAATGCACTGGGGAATCCATGAGTTCACCGTATTCACGCCACTCGCAAGAACATCAGATGACACCATTGTCAACATCGCCCCGCCGTTCTCAACCTTGTCTAGGGATACCTGAGATACACCTTTGCTCGGGCTTGCTACAACCCAGTCATCATTCAGAAGTTCACCGGTGCCCGGCATGAAATGCTGAAACCTTAATGAAAAATCCCACGAGCCATTCTCGCCACTCAGATCTGTTTCTCCGCCCTGGATAAAAGCAAGATGCATCTTGAGCAAGACTCCCTCATCAGAAACCCAGTTCTTCGGATCATACATCACCCGCTGCTGCTCGTTTGCTCTGAAGATTGACCCAGACCATACATTTGGGGTTTGGGGTCTGGAAACCCAGAGGAACTGGAGCGGAATCTCGGAAAATTTATTGATCCCGCTGTCACGAAGAATTCTGCTGTTGTAAGTATTTTCTACATTGGTTCGCGTGAGTAAGTTATGCCATGATGAACTGAGCAAATAATCGGTTGGCGACTGACGGGCGATATAGAAAGGATCCGTCGCTGCCGTGCTAATTGGAAGCGATGAAAAGGTAAACGGCCAAGTTTGAGCAATCCCCATCAGACCCCGGTTGAGACCACCACTAAACTGAGAATCGGATGTAATCGCCATCCGTACTCCCTGCCCTTTGGTGATAAAGCGGGCAACAGATTGATCCCCGTAATAGAGACCCTCGAACTTTGAGACAACCTTGAGATCCGCACCGTCGTTGTAGACCGGCTCGCCATCAGCGTACAGCACATCGCCCTTTAGAAAAATCGGCACTCGTGGAAGTTCTGCTCCCTGTTTAGGAGTATCTCCAATCTTCACGGACCTCTTGACAGAGATTCCCTTCTCCTGCCCCAGGACCGGGCTACTTGACATCGTCAAGCCAATCAGAATCAAAAAAAGCATGCGGGATCTACCTGTACACATATCGACAACGACCCGTCTGTTTTTTTGAGAGAATGACATGCAAGGGAAATACGACCATATCCGATCATCTGCAACTCAAATTGCGTTTCAATGGGCAGATTAATCCACCGCTCTTCTCCATTTTGTCAATCCCAGCGGGTCTGCCACCCTTGCGTGGGTCACTTCCCGCCTGCCAGCCACTGCCCATCATCAGCAGGTGCGATCCGGCTGCACAAGCCCGAAAGCATCGAGCATTTAGAGCACCCGACGCCGTGTCTCAAAGAAAACAACCATAAATGAGGCGAACGACAAGCAAACCATCACCACCAAACCAGCCAACCATGCACGCCAGACCCTATTGGTAGAGTCGGCAAGCCAGACAGCAACACCGAGTTCGACGGCAAGAAATGCCGAGGGCCCAAAGATGAGAAACGGACGCAGTCCCAAGTTGCGTCGAGGATTCCTGACAACCCGGACAACATCACCATTTTTAATACTGAGTTTTCCCCGAAAATCACTGTCAATGAGAAGAATCGGCAACTCCCCGTCCCGTGTAGTCTCCTTCACCCGTTGCAAACCTGCGATGTCATAGCCCGAAGGATACATATCGGGCATATCCAAACGACGCTGCTTGATTTTCTTCACCTGCTCATCGGTCAATGAGAGAATCCGGATCGATTCCTTCTTGTCCGAAACGGAGGACACGCTGACATGGTCCCCGGATTCGATCCCCAGAACCTGCAACGCCGCTGCTGTGGTTCTGGCGACACGAATCTCCATGTCCTCGGAGGTTGCCAGTTCAACCCTCATGAGTTGTGCTTGGACACCGAACAAGTTCTCAAAGCGAAACAGCTCAAAAACTTTCACCCACCATCGGTCCATGTCGCGTGCATGTCCGTCTGGTGCTGCCTGGATCATGACCACATCACCCTTATTCACCCCGATCGCGAGCCTGATTTTCTGGTCCATCTGGATGGTGTTCTCGTCCAAGCGTTCATACTCACTACGATACTCCCTTCGATATTTGCGCTGCCCTTTCCCTAGGTCGCGAATCCGAACAGAACAACCCAGTGTCGCGGCGTGCTTTCTTCTCGGCGGTAAGTCCGTCGCGTAGACCGGATGAATCACCTGCATTCTATTGAGAACCTCATCGTACAACGACCGCGTATACACCTTTCGCACAGCACGCACGAGTTGACGATCAACAATCCCTTCCTGATTCATTCTCGAATCGGAAATCGAACCAATGAACTCTCGATTCGCACCGACACGGTCCTGCGTTGCGTCTACGACATACTCTGGCACACTTTGACACTCATGAACACCCGTGCATTCCCTCGCCCTCGCAATTATTCTGTCAAAATCGGCCGTTTTATCGGCCTCGTCTTGAAAGTATCCACACCCTGTATCCGACTCGGACATCACGGGCGCATCACGATGGGTCAACCGGGTCGCACGCTCAAGATAGTTCCGGATTTCCAGGTTGCTCATCTCCCGATAGGTTTCAAGAATACCAATCACAATATTGAGCAAGTACTCTTCCGAAGGGTTGTTTGGGCCGAGTTCAACATGCGATGCTGTCGATGTAAAAGTAAACACCGGCTCGTCCTCCGCATTGTCCCCTTCCAGACTCATCATCCCCAGACGAAGAACCAAACGGTACAACCCTCTTCCCTGATCCCGCTGCTTGAGACCACTCCAACTCGTTTCGTCGATCTCAAATATTTTTTCCCTCTCCAACCCCGTCGATCCAACCCATTGAGTCAGCCGATCAATCTCATCATCGAACTTCTTTGTATCTCCGTGGTCAAGTTTTTTTCGATCGTTCGAGTCGTGCAGCACGCCGTTCTCTCGGTACAGCCCGTTCTCTCGGATCACCAACTCGACAAACTGTGCCTTGGTGATTCGATACGCCCGCCCCAATGCGTAGGGAACTTTGGGGTACTGAATAGCCTTCCCCTTGAACTTATCCTCCTTTGTGAGCCTGTCTTTCAACCCTCGCGGAAGATCCAGAAACGCAACCCCGGCCCCTTGCCAACTCTTCGACGAGTACCCGAAGCACAACCCAAAGGGCAGTTGCATCGGATACGGCTCCACTTGCATCTCTTCTCTGTCATCACACTCAGGCAGGGGATTCTTTGTATTCGATCCCGGCGGAATGTCTCCGGTCATGTAGCACTCGAACCGCTCCCGGCGAAGATTCGAGCCATAACAGACATACCACACATGCTCGTTTGTTGATTCGCCCATTGATCGCAGCCTCCGTATGCCTGACTGTACACCTCTTGGCACCCGTATTGTGCCTCTTTTTTGACCCCATATGACTCAATTCGTCGCCCACCACCCCATTGCCGGCAACATCTCGGCTGCCTCGTCCGTACCAATCTACGATGACCGATCGGGTCCGAGCGAGTGTTCAATGATGCGGCTAGTGCCCAACACCCAGAGTTCTCGGGCCGATGTGCTGTTCGGATCGGTCTCGTTTCACCCCGCCCTCTTCTGGGCAATGACCGTTGATTTTTAGATCATCATTCAGATCTTTGATTCCCAATCCACGAGGAACCCCCACCCATGCACCGCCCATCTATTCGTTCCGCCGCCCTTCTCGCCCTCGCTGCTCTTTGCTGCTCTACGCTCCCGGCCCTCGGTGCCCAGCCCGCGGACCTCGATGTTGTCACCTTCACCCCGCCCAAGCCCTACCAGGGTCAGCAGGTCATCCGTGTTGTTCCGACCACCGAGCAGCAACTCCAATCCGCGCTTGATCTCGCCGAGGGCATCTGGTCCGAACGCATCGGTGTCGGCCCAATCGAGCTCAATGTCCTCGCATCGTCCCTCGACGCGTATCGCGCACTTGGGCTTGATCCGGTTGTCCTGATCGAGGATCTCCAAGCACGCGCAGATCTGGATTGGAACCGGATCGTCGCTGCCGATATCCGGATCGCCAAACTCAACGACAACCAACCCCACCAACGCGGCGGAGCCGTCCACGACGATACCTGGTTCGCCAACTTCAAGCAGGTCAACCAAATCCACACCTACATCAACGACCTCGCAGCCGCCCGCCCCAACATCGCCACGGTTTCGAGCATTGGGACCTCGCACGAAGGACGCGACCTCGCGGTCATCACCATTACCGGGCCCGATGCACCGGGCAACGCTGCGGTCGATCGTCCGGTGATTATCTGGAATGGTTGTCAGCACGCCCGCGAATGGGTCTCACCCATGACCGTCACCTACCTCGCGTCGAGGCTAGTCGATGGGTACGCCAACGACCAACGAGTCACCGACCTCATCGACTCGATCCGATTCGTCATCATCCCCATCGTCAACCCAGACGGGTACGCCTACAGCTGGTCCACCAACCGGTTCTGGCGCAAGAACCGTCGCGACATCGCCGGGTCATCCAACTTCGGCGTCGATCTCAATCGCAACTGGGGATTCGAGTGGGGCGGCCAGGGATCATCGGGTAGCACAGCCAGCGATATCTACCGCGGTACCAGCGCATTCTCCGAACCCGAAACCAACGCGATGAAAGTACACGCCGAATCCTTCGGCTCCAACCTCGTCGCCCACATCGACTACCACTCCTATTCCCAACTCATCCTGTGGCCCTTCGGCTATCACTTCGATGCCATCACCCCCGAACCTGACCGCACATTCTTTGACAACCTCGCCAACGATGTCGCCGACGAAATCTTCACGGTTTCGAGCACGAGCTACACCCCGATGCAATCGGTCGATCTGTATCCTGCTGCGGGCGATTCCTCCGATTGGTACTACGGCGACCTCGGTGCCAAAAGCTTCACCATCGAACTCCGCCCCAGTTCTTCCAGCCCTGGATTTGATCTTCCCCCGGCACAAATCCTCCCCACCGCCCAAGAAAACTGGCCCGGCGCGTTGCTCTTTGCAGAAAAAACAACCCAACTCATTCTCTTCTCGGGCAACCAACCAACCACGATTGATTCCGATACCCTCGTTCCCGTCACCATCACCCTCGCCGATGGCGCGGCGGCACTCGACCCCGCATCACCGACCCTGCACTACCAGATCGACGCGGGTGCTGAATCAACCGTTGCCATGAACGCCCAAGGCGGCGGGCAATACACAGCCGATCTCCCCGCGACCTCCTGCGACACCACCATCTCGTTCTGGTTCACGACCCTGACGAGCACCGGGCTCACCAGCACCTTCCCGCCAACGGGCACCTTTGGTGCACTGGCAACACAAACCGCCGTGCAACTCACCGACACCATGGAGACCAACACCGGGTGGAGCGTCGGCGCACCGAGCGACACCGCCACCACAGGCATCTGGGAACGCGTCAACCCACAGTTCACCGATGCCCAGCCCGAGGACGACCACACGGCCGCCGGCACCCTCTGCTGGATCACCGATGGCGCCGCCGGGGCAAGCCTGGGCGCAAATGATATCGACGGCGGCGCAACCACACTCACCAGCCCAATCCTCGACGCAAGCGCCGCGGGGCAAGCAGTACTCGTCTACCACCGGTGGTACTCGAACAACTCGGGCGTAACACCCAATGCAGATTCGATGCTCGTCGAGATCTCCAACAACAACGGCGGCTCATGGTCGACACTCGAAACCGTCACCGAGAACGCCAACGCATGGGTCGAGAAAAGATTCACCATCTCTGACTTTGTGACCCCGACCAACCAGATGCGAATCCGATTTGTCGCTTCGGACTTCGGCGACGGCTCGATCGTCGAGGCGGGAGTAGATGACCTCCAGATCCTCACCCTCGGGTGCGATTCGTTCGACCCCGACATCGACGGCAACGGCGTGCTCAACCTCCAGGACATCTTCGCCTTCCTCGATCTCTTCAACAACCAAGACCCCATCGCCGATCTGACCAACGACGGCGTGATCAATCTCCAAGATATCTTCGCCTACCTCGATCTGTTCAACGCCGGGTGATCTCGCCTACCCCTTCTCCCAACCCCGCCTCCACACGGGGTTTTTTATCATCACCGGGCTATACTGAGACTGGATCTCAATAAGAAGGATGCCCGCCATGCCCACCACCCAACTCACTCCAAGGCTCAAAGACGACAACTGGAACCTGCACCAGATCGCCGAAAAGGGCCAAACCCCTTCGACCATGATCAAGGGCACCATGCCCAAAGAGACCTTCGGGCTCGCACTCGCCCAGACCTTCATCATCGCCAAGGTATTCGACGACGCGGTCGCCACCATCAAAGACGCACGCCCCGATCTGGGCGCACTGATCCATGACGAGCAGTACCTCACCCCCTACCTCCGCGAGGACCTCGCCTACTTCGGCATCGACGCCACAGCAATCACCCCCGTGCCCGGCGCACAACGATTCATCGATGCGATCAACGAGCACCGCGATGATCCATGCTTCCTCTTCGGGCTCCACTATGTCCGGCTCGGCGCGTGCAACGGCAACCGATTCGTTGCGCGCAAGCTCCGCATGGTCTACAAACTCGCCGGCACCGACGGCACCCGGTTCCTCGACCCGTTCGGCGATACACAACGCACCAAATGGATCAGTTTCAAGCAGGGCATCGACGCGCTTGATCTCTCACAAAACGAACAAGACCGCATCTTCGCAGGCACCCAGGCCGCGTATGTGCTCACGATCAATCTCGATTACGACGAGCACCACACCGCTGAGCAACTCCTCGACATGTTCGGGCAATCGCTCGACAAAAAGGCATTCGACGAAAAACACTCGGTGCATATCTCGCCCGAGGAAGCGCTCTAAGTTTTACGGCGTGCCGGCTTCCTTGCTCCATCGCCGAAAGATCTCGGCGACCTCATCGCCCACATGCCCAAACGATGTGCTCGGCAGCAACCCGAGCGGATCGTCGATCACCGCGAGCCTCCCCAATCGCACCGCGTTGATGTCCAACTCGGCGATCTTCCCGAGCATCTCACGCGGATCTGGCCCGGCGCCATCGATAGGTGCAAACAAATCGGCTTCGCTCGGTTCCCTCGGCGAAAATAGGATTATCGCGTCGGGGTTGAGCCGAACAATGTCCTCGAAATCCAGCCCGATCCACATCGACC
>JAESUL010000139.1 GCA_016763115.1 Phycisphaerales bacterium
GCCGGTGAACAGGGTCACGACTGATGACGCGGTTTCCGAGGGCATGCTCAGGACAATGGTCCCGACCATCGAGCCCGAGACGCCGATGATGCCAGAGACATCGTGGGTCATGGTGCGGTCGGTCTTGATGCTGGGCTCGCCGACCTCGACGGGGAGTTGGAACATGGTGCTGAACACATTCTGGATCGAGGTGACAAAGGCGGTGATGTAAGCGGGGTCCATGTGGTAGCTCCTGAGGGTGTATTGCTTTGCAATGATCGGCTGATTCGGTGGGGGGCTTTTGTTAGACTGCGGACAATGTTGAACGGTTGTTCATTGGGGCTCGCATAAGTTCTGCGATGTCAATGATGAGGCTCACCCCGCCGTCAGAGCGAACCGTCGCACCGCTGATAGGGCCGCTTCGCTTCACCCCTTCGAGGGGCTTAATGACGATTTCTTGCTGCCCGATCACCCGTGTGACCCGCAGCCCAGTTATTTTTTGATTGAACCCAATGACCACCACAAAGGGCTCTTCATCTCGCCCACTTTGGGGGAGGTTGAAGACTTCTTGTGCGCTGATCAGTGGATAGACCGAGCCGCGCAGATGGATGACGGGTTCCTCGCCGAGCGACGAGAGCTGATTGGGTGCGGGGCGGACGATCTCGGTGATGTTGGCGAGCGGGATGGCGAAAATCTCGTCGCCGACCGCGACCATCATCGCAGGCATAATCGCGATGGTCAACGGGATCGTGATCGTCAGGGTCATGCCCTCGCCCTTGATACTCTCGATGATGAGCCCGCCCTTGAGCTTGCGTTCGATGTTGGTGCGGACGACATCCATGCCCACGCCTCGCCCGGAGAGATCAGAAACCTGATCGGCGGTCGAGAAACCAGCTTCGAGAATAAAGCGGAAGACATCCTCGTCGGACAGCGAGTCGAGTTGATCCTTAGAAACCAATCCGCGTTCGACGGCTTTGTTTCCGATCACATCACGATCGAGCCCCTTGCCATCGTCGATGATCTTGACGCAAACATGGCTCCCCTCGTGCCCGGCGACGAGCTTGATGGTTCCCTGTGCGGGCTTGCCGGCAGCGATGCGGTCTTCGGGCGATTCGATGCCGTGATCGCCCGAGTTGCGAAGAAGATGGACGAGCGGATCGCCGAGCTCTTCGATGACCGAGCGATCGACTTCGGTGTCGCCCCCCTCGATGACGAGGTTGATGTTCTTGCTGGTTTTTTTGGCCAGGTCACGGATAAGTCTCGGGTATTTCCCGAACAGCTTATCGAGCGGTTGCATCCGGGTGCGCATGACCGCGACCTGGATATCGCCCGTGATCCGGTCGAGCGTGTCGGCGGTGACCTCGATCTGCTCGATCATGTCCATATCCATCGAGGATTTCTGGACATCCTCCGCCATCGCGCTCACGCGGTTTTTCTGGAGCACCAACTCGCCCACCAGGTTCATCAAGGATTCCAATCGGCCAACCTCAACACGGATGGTCTGCTCGATGGCAGCCGGCTTTGGCTTGTTGGGTGATGCCCCGGTGGTCGAGGGCTTGGACTCGACAGTCAGCGATGGAGTGGGTGTTGCTTCGGTTGATTCTGTCGTTCTGGTGGGCTCGATTTGGTTGGTATTGTTGGTGTCGTCTGTGGTGTCCGTGTTGTCACCGCTGAACTTGATGCCATCGATGCGAAGGGCGCCCGTTGCGTCGCAATCGACGGGCAGAGCATATCCGTCGGGGGTTTCCCCGTTGGCAGCCTGCTGAAGATTGTCGAGGAAGGTATCGGCGTCCCAGCCAATCGCATTGTGATCGGTCAGCGCATCATTCTGTTCTTTGAGCATAACGGTCGCGCCGAGCATGCGCGGCGTGAGCTGGGTGAACTGCTCGGTGGTGAGCGATTCCATGCCCTCGAGGCTCTTGGCCAAAGCGGTGGCGATCTGCATCATCTCGTGGATGTCAAAGAAATCAATCGTTTTGACCAGGTCCTCGCACAACTCGCCGAGGTTGCAAATCGCGGCGGGTCGCGCGGATTCATCGATCAACTGTGTGATGCGGATCTGGGCCTGCTCGATGGTGTCCTGGATATCAGAAGCGAGGTGGTCGATCAGGTCGATCTTCGAGGAATCAAACTCGAGCGGGCGGGTGGTCATCCCATCGACGCACTGCTCGGCTGGTTGGTCGCCGGTTGTGGTTGTTGCTTCTGGGTCGGCCGCTTGGGTGTCGTCGGTTGGCGATGCCTTTTTCCCGTCGCCGAGTGCGGTGAGTGCCGCGACCAGTTCGGGCTTGGCAGCGGTCAGTTCGTTCTCGCCACTGATGAGTTGGTCGAACTGGACTTTGAGGACATCAATTGCTTCGAGGAGCAGGTCCATCTCGTCCTTGCCGATGACGATTTCTTCGTTGCGTGCCGCGTTGAGTGCGCTTTCTGTGCAGTGGGCGATCGCGACCAGGTTGGTCAGCGCAAGAAACGAGGCGCTGCCCTTGATGGTGTGCAGGGCGCGAAAAACCTGGTTGAGCATCTCGAGGTCATTGGGGTTGGATTCGAGTTCAACGAGATCGCCTTCGAGTTGTTCGAGCAGTTCGCCGGATTCGGTGATGAAGTCTTGGAGAATTTCTGGATCGAAGTCTTGGATAGACATGGCGTGCTCCTGGCTCGTCGTGCGGTTCGTTTCTGGTCTTTACTTACGCGAGGGCTTTCGAATAACAGAACCCTTGGGGGATCGAGAGTTGTTGGAAATCGTTGGTGAGTTCTTTGATCCGTTCAGAGTGCCCGATGAACAGGGTGCCGTCCTTGGCAAGCTGGCTCGAGAACATCGAGAGCACACCGGCCTTCATGGCGTCATCAAAGTAGATGAGCACATTTCGACAGAAGATCACATCCCAGGTCCCGTGGCGCTTGGCCGCGAGCCGGTCCTTGAGGTTGTGCTTCTCGAAGTTCACCATCGAGCGGATCGTTTCGTTGAGCACAAAGTGACGCCCGTCTTCCTTGAAGTACCGGTTCTTCATCAACGACGGTGTTGTTCGCACGGCGTAGGAGGTGTACCGCCCGGATTGGGCGGTTTCGAGGGCTTTTTCGGAGATGTCGGTGCCGAGGATCTCGATCTTCCAGTCACTGAGCCGGACCCCGAGGGTGCGGTGGAGGAGCATCGCGATGGTGAATGGTTCTTCGCCTGATGAACAGGCCGCCGACCAGATGCGGAGGCGTTTGGTCGATGCGCGGGCCTCGAGCAACTCGGGCAGGATCTGCTTCTCGAAGACATCGAGCTGCTTGTCGTTGCGGAAGAAGCTGGTCTCGTTGATGGTGATGCGGTTGAACATCTCCTGGAACTCTTCGATCTGGTAGGGCCCCATGGTGAGGTAGCTGATGTACTGGTCGAAGTCCTCGATCTCGATCTCTTTGAGCCGATGCGAGAGCCTGGATTCGAGGATGTACTTCTTGGCTTCCGGGAAGTGAATACCCGAGCGATCATAAATGATCTTGGACAACTTATTGAACTGGGTGGTGTCCATTGTGATTTTGGTTGCGGTGGTCATCGATCGCTCTCCATGATCGTTTGGTGTGGGAATCTGTCTAAAATAATGGTGTGATTAGGCAGCCTGATTCAGATTGGCGACCTGGTTGAGTGTTTCGGTGGGCAAGAGGTTGTGCAGATCGAGCAGGATCAGCAGGGTGTTTTCAAGACGCGCGATGCCGGAGATATAGGTGGCGTCGATCCCGCTCGAAACGGGTGGCGTCTTCTCGATCGTCGAGGACCCGATCCGGAGCACCTCTTGGACTGAATCAACAATGAACCCAATCGTGTGCCCAGAGACATCGACCACGACAATGCGTGTCTGCTCCGAGTTCTCCACATCCGTCAATCCGAATCGTTTCCGCAGCGACATCACCGGGATGATCCGCCCGCGGAGGTTGATGATCCCTTCGACGCCCGGAGGGCTCTGGGGGACTTGGGTCAGATCCATCATCCGGTTGATCTCTTGGACATTGAGGATGTCAACGCCGAACTGCTCATCGCCGACCTTGAAGGTGACGAGTTGGAGCAGTTCCTCTTGGTTGCCCGAGGCTGCTTTGGTGGATGGTGTGCTTTGCATGGGTGCTCCTTGATTGACGCCGAGGGCTCTTATCGTCGTAAAATCGGGGCTGGAATAGTGAGAGTTGCCCGATCGGTCGCTATGCGGACATTCGTGGATGGGACTGCCCTGATTGGGGCTCTTGTGTCGCGGTATTGGTGCAGAAGGTCGAGAGCACTCCGCGGATTTGCGATGGGGTGAGGATTGCTGAGGCGGACCCGGATTCGATCACCGCTTTGGGCATGCCGTAGACGACGCAGCTCGATGCTTCTTGGGCGATCACGGTGCCGCCGACCTTGCGGATGGCCTTGGCTCCGCGGCTGCCGTCCTCGCCCATCCCGGTCAGTTGGATCGCCAGAAGCCGCGATCCAAAGAACTCGGCGGCGGCCTCAAAGAGCAGGTCCACGCTGGGCTTGTAAGTTGCGTCGGGGTGCTCGTCGATCAACCGGGCAACGAGTTTGCTGCCCGCGACGCGTGTGGGTTTGAGGTGCTTGCCGCCTTGGGCGATATAGATGCACGGGGCGTTGAGCAGTACGCCCTTCTCGGCGAGTTTGGCGCCGCATGAGCAGATATTGCCGAGCCGGGTCGTCAGACTCCGCGTGAACAGCTCGGGCATGTGCTGGGCAACGATGATGGGGACGCTCAGCGATTGGGTCAGCGTGGA
>JAESUL010000140.1 GCA_016763115.1 Phycisphaerales bacterium
CAGAACTGCCTGAGCCGATAGAGTTCGTTGCCCAAAACGGGCACATCAACAGGCCGGGCGAGTTGGGCGATGCCCGGATTGTCCATGTGGGTGCTGTAGAGGGTGGCGAGCATCGGGGACTTAGAAATCCCGAGCGCGAGGGCGTGCTCGCGCCCGCCGCCGCCGATGAGAAGTACATTGATGGGATCGTTGAGAACCATGCGTCGATCGTAGACCCGGACGGTGTCTGCCGCCCCGATCCGCCCGGATCGTCCACAAAAAACCGGGAGAGCATGCGTGCTCTCCCGGTTGGGTTTAGGTCAGGTTGGTGAGCCTGGACTATAGGCAACCGGCGTTGAATACCGCAAGGTAGGCAAAGACATCCTGGAGGTTGTAGATCCCGTTGTTGTCAAAGTCGCCGAGTTTGGTCTGGTTGTTGAACTCGCTGAGGAAAGCAAACACATCCTGGAGGTTGAGCACGCCGTCGCCGGTCAGATCGGCGATGCAACTCTCATCCATACATTCGAGGTACCCGGTGAGATCTGATTCCACAAAATCAGGATCGACACCCGTTCCACGCGAGAGCCCGATGATCCCATCGTTGCCGCCCTGGAGAGTTTCCCATGAGATGGCGATCTCGCCGGTAAAGAACATCTCGATCTGGAAGGTGTTGTCGTTTCCAGCGTTGTACTCGGTCACACGGTCCCAAGAAACAACCATGCGATCATCGAGTTGCTGATATCGAACCGTGCCCGAGTCGCTCGGGTTCAGATCGTCATAGCGACCCGCGATGCGGACCTCGCTGAAGTGTTCTTGGATGGTTTCGCTGAAATCAGTGTCCGCACTCCCAAAGGTGATGTACCCGTTGGAGCCGACAAAGAATGAACCAAAGGACTGCCCATACATCAGGACTGATTTCCCATCCGCGATCGACACCAACTCGGAATCATCGTCAGACAACGAGACCACGGTCCCGATGGTTGGATCGAATGGGAGCACACCACCGTCGAGTTGGGTCAGGCACGCCTGATAGCCCTCGACACCGGCGATGGGCGTGAACAAGATCCGTGACCCGACCATACTGAACG
Organism: Phycisphaerales bacterium; assembly: GCA_016763115.1. Taxonomy (GTDB): domain Bacteria; phylum Planctomycetota; class Phycisphaerae; order Phycisphaerales; family UBA1924; genus UBA1924. Next base: position 1,068 of record JAESUL010000140.1, read on the forward strand.
AAGAGATCTCATCGGTAAAGAAGTCCGGAATATCCGGCGTGGTAAATGTAAATCCGGTGCCGGCGTTGTCGTTGTACGAAATATTGCCCGCCTGGTCGGCCAACTCCACCGCATAGAAATACGAGGTGTTATCCACAAGACCAGAGAGTTTGACCACATGCGATGTACTCAACGCACCCGATCCTGCGGCATCATTGAGTGCCCCGATCGAGGTGCCGTAGTAGACGGTCGCCGATGCAGGTTCGTCAATCTGGATTCCGATATCGACAGCGCGAGGCTCGATATTCGTAGCAACGACCTGGATGGTTTGTGGCGGGGTGCAATCCACCACCATGGTCGCCAAGACGGTTACATTTGTTGAGCCGTTGCCATCATCCGCATCGAGGTAAGAAACTGTAATTGTGTCGCCCTCAGCGACCAACAGATCAGCGCCATTGAAATCAGCAAACTGAAAATCTGCCTCGAACGATGCCGACGCTGGATCGAGTTCGCTCAGGGTCAAGATGAACCCCGCAGGATCGGAATCTGAAGTGATAAGCACATTGACCATGTCGAGAACGGTATCGGAGGTATTCAGATCACAATCAACCACGCGGACCGTCGGGATGCCCGAGCACTGGACACGGGCCGCGTTAAACGCGACCACACCAGTCGAAGTGCAGTTGATGATGGTGCTCGTTGCCGTTGCACCGAAGGTTTGCGCCCCGCCCACCGCGACATTGAAGCCGGTGACTTCAACGGTGTACACGCCCGCAGCGGGGTTGTTGATGGCGACCTGCTCGATGTTGTTGATTCCATCACGGACATTCTGGACCGCGGGCGAGCCGGGGTCCGCGGGGTTGAGCGTCCAAGGCAAGAACACCCCGCCGCCAGGCCCCACGATCCGCAGGTCCAGATCATTGATAAGCACGGGGTCCACATTGGGTGTGCCGGGGACATCATCCCACGCCATAGTCACCTTCAACTCTGATTCGCCCGGCGAAACGATCACCATGAACCGGAAGACGCCGCCTTGGACGACATCGCCCTCGATGACATTCTCAGCGATTACAGCATCGACCGCCTCGATCCCGCGGATCGAGCCGAACCCGTATTGGTAGTCTGGCCCGATGTTGCCGCGATCAATCGCGGTGTTCGCAAGGATTGATTTGAGTGTCGCGTTCATCAGATCATTGCGATCCGGGAAGGTGATGCGGTACTGCTGGAGGATGAGTGCCGAGATCCCGGTGACGGTCGGTGACGCCATCGAGGTTCCGCATTTGGTGGAATAACTTGATGAACCGCTCGCACTTGTCGAAGTCACGCCGCCGTCGCCCCCGATCTGGCAACCTGGGGCTGAAATATCGGGTTTGATGCGTCCGTCATCCACCGGTCCCCATGAAGAGAAACTGGATGTCAGATCGGTATCCGAATCCACTGAGCCCACCGTGATGTGGTTCTTTGCTCCTGCGGGCGGTGCGGTGGAGAAATATTCTCCGAAGTTGCCGTTGTCATCACCGACGCACCGAGAACTTTGTCGTTCGTTGCCGTTGGCCCAGACCATGCGGAACGGATCGCCAAGCGAGCCTCGCGTGATGGCGTCGATCAGGGCGGCGGTCACGCCGTAGTTTCCAGTCCAATCACATGGGAATCCATTTGGTGCGGTATTGGTGCCGATGGAGTTATTAGAAATGTCGGCACCATAGAGGGAGATTGCCTCGGCGTAATCGGCTTCGAGATCACCCGGATCGGTGTAGAGGAACCCCTGCGCGATCCCCCCATCCTGCTCGAAACCGTAGGAGATCAGGTTGACCGCGGGCGCCATTCCTCGATGTGTTGGATTGGCGGTGCCGCCCCCCCCGACGGTCCCGCCGACATGGGTGGCGTGATCAGAGACACCCGCGGTGTCTGATGCACCGACGGTGAGCCGAGCACCAAAGTCTTGGTGATCCGCCATCCGCCCGCCATCGTAGATAAGCACATCGACCCCGGAACCATCGAGGCTGTAGGGTGCGGTAATCAGCGTGTCGGCCCCAACGAGCGCACGATTCGAGGCGTTCAGATCCGACATCGGTGGCAACGGCGGCTCGACCCACATCACCGAATCATCGGCAACCAACGCATCAAGCGAACTCACCCGCAGATGCAGCACCACCGAGTTAATCGAACCAATCTCCGACGCGATCTGGGCACCGATCTCTCTTGATAAACGGGACGACTCGATCTTGAAGTTCATGTCCTTGTGGAACATCACGATCACCGCAACGAGTGGATCCAGATTGTGTGCGACAAGTTCATCGCGGGTCATCAGACCCGAATCGACGAAGGCTTTGAGTTGCGGCTCCTTGTCGATCTCGTCGCGTGAAAGCATCCACGGATGGATAATCCCGCCAAGCAGGTCCTTGTGCTGCTTGTTGGCAACATTGATCGAATCAATCGACATCAACGCCGAGCGTGAGAGAGAACCGGTGTCGGCCTGTGCATCAAGCGTCGCAAAGAAGCTGGTGCCACCAAGCGAAGATTGCAATCGCAAACCGCTCTGCGCAAGGGCTTGCTTTTCATCAACGCTCAGCGGATGGTTGAAATGAACGATCACATGCGACTGCCCAGCACGCTTGGTAAGCGTCTGCATTGTTTGATTCAACGCCGAGGCATCCAAAGCACGCACGGGCTGGTTGATGCCCGAACTCCATTGCACCGTCTGGGTCTTGGCGACGGTTGATTGGGCCGACACACCGGACGCGAGCCCAGCAATGAGAAAAAAGCCCGCGGTGAGCCGGGTTGAATGTCCGGTGATCTTCTTTGAACACATCCTGCGCAATCTCCGTATCTGATTTCTGCGAGCGCCATTAGATCGGCGAACAAATGCCGACAAGGAGAATCCCTGAACGCAAGTTCATCATCTCCAAACCAGAGGCACCTGTCAAGAGCAATGTCCCAATACATACCGAGAAAAGACCCGATAATCTTTGGTTTACCCGCCCGAATCCATCACAGCACTGAGAATCTCAACGCACCGCTGGACCACGGTGTCCCGCGGATGCATCGAGCCCTTGGCGTCGTCGGTCCGCAGCTTGAACTCCACGCCGTTCTCTTCGAGTGTCTTGGGCGAGATCGTCAACCGGATCGGGAGCCCGATCAGGTCCGCGTCCTTGAACTTGGGACCCGGGCGTTCGGCGCGATCATCAATCAGGACATCAATCCCATGCTCGGCCAACTCGTCGCTCAATGCCCCAACCGCCGCCTGAACCTCGGGCTCTTTGGGCTTGATGACCACGATGTGGACATGGAACGGCGCGATGGCCGCGGGCCAGATGATCCCGTTGTCGTCGTGGGACATCTCGATGCACGCCGCGAGCGTTCGGCTTACACCGATGCCATAGCACCCCATGATGATCGCCTGCTTTTTCTGGTCCTTGTTAAGAACGCTAAGCCCGATCGCTTCGGAATACTTGGTGCCGAGTTTAAAGATGTGCCCCACCTCGATGCCCTTGCGTGCCTCAAGGAACACGCCGTCCGCACGCGGCGATGGATCGCCCGCCTCAGCATTTCGGATATCGGCGATCTTGATCTTGTCGTTGCCGATCGCATTACTCATCTCACGCGACCAGTTGAACCCCGTCACATGATGATCCATCTCATCGGCGCCCGTCGCCCACGATCCGCTTCCCAACGCGTCGGGGTCAACAACCATCGTCATCTCGATCGTGTCCACGGTCTTTGGCGAGACATACCCGATCACGAATCCCGCAGCCCGGGCTTCTTTTTCGGGCGCAAGCTGCACCGCGAATCCGATTGCATCACGGACCTTTGATTCGTTGACCTCGTGATCGCCACGGACCACTGCAACCACCCACCTGGGCGACTCTTCGAGCGTCTGCAGCACGATCGACTTGAGCATCAAACTCGGCGTGGTCCCCAGGTGCTCGGCGACCATATGGATGCCGGGCATATTGGGCGTGTGGTGCTTGACGAGTTCGCCCTCTGGGGCAACATCAAACGACCACGCACGCTTACCGATCTCTGCCTTCTCTACATTGGCGGCGTACCCCGACTCTGGACACACCAGAATCGTGTCCTCGCCCGCGGCGCAGTTGACCATGAACTCGTGCGATGCCGATCCACCGATCGGACCGGCCTCGGCTTCGACAGCGGAAAAATCCAGCCCGCAACGGGTAAAGATATTGGTGTACGCCTGGTGCATCTTGTCATAGGTCGCGTTGAGCCCGGCCTCACCTTCAAGATCGAGATGGAACGAGTACGCATCCTTCATTATGAACTCACGCCCACGCAACAGCCCCGCACGCGGGCGGAACTCGTCACGGAACTTGGTCTGGATCTGGTACAGGTTGAGCGGGAACTGCTTGTAGCTCGTCAACGCGCCGCACATCAGCGAAGTGATCACCTCTTCGTGCGTTGGGCCCAAGGCGACCTTGCGCCCGTGCCGATCTTCGAGGGTGAACAAGAGATCGCCATAATCAACATCACGCTTAGTCTCGGCGTACAACTCCATGGGCTGAAACGCGGGCATCAAGAGCTCGGACGCACCGGCGGCGTCCATCTCTTCGCGGACAATCTCGGAGACCTTGCGCAGCGAACGCCACGCCAGAGGCAGGTAGTTGTAAATCCCCGCCCCGACCTGACGGATGAAACCGGCGCGAATCATGAAAATATGCGAGGGCATCTCGGCATCAGACGGCGCCTGACGGACCGTCGGGATGAGGGTCTGGGACCACCGTTGAATGGTGCCGCGTGAAGCTTGGGACAGGCTTGATTTGGTGGGTGTGCTGGACATTGTCCACGAGTGTACGCCCGGTGACCCAACAGACCCATCGCACGAACACCTCAAACCGTGATTCTTATCGCAGCGGATGGTCCCGCAGCACGCTGTCGGCGTTGAGGGACTTGACCTCAAACGATGCCCCGCTTGCGGCGCGTTGGAGCACGCTGAGTTTGGACCAGTAGTCGTATTCAACCTGGGCGCTGGGCACGACACGCCGATCATGCGCCCACCAGCACGCATCGAGCGACACCGACAGATCACCCGCGAGATCCGCGAGTTGGGCATTGGAAAAATCGACCAGAGGCGTTTCGATCGTCATCTCGATTGGCTCATCGCCCGAGCCCACCCGGGCATCAAGTGATGCGAGCCGACCCGCCAAGACCGCACGATCAATCATCGCAGCAAGGGTATCGAGATCCGCGCCGGGCTCAAAGTCTCGCTGGACGCTGCCGACCCGGATCGGCCAGATCACTCGGCGGATTCCAAGGCTCGCTGCCGACGCGGCCCCCTGCAAAAGCAACTGCGTCTGCTGTGATCCCGAAGACCCC
>JAESUL010000141.1 GCA_016763115.1 Phycisphaerales bacterium
TCTCTCCTGCTCTCATGCTTGGAGTGGTGGGCATTTTATTGATAACAATTGTTCCGTTTACTTGGATGCTTTCAAAGATACTTGTGGCAGGGCTGAAAATATCACGGTACTGTCCGGTATGGCTCTACGCTGAGCAGATCAATCCAGAGTGCCTCACGATCTTTCATTTCCGCAAGCCGCCGACAGTCATTCAACTCAAAGAGTCAAAGATCGAAAGAGCAAAGAATCCGATTATTAAATCGCTCACAACAATCCATGTTGAGGATAAAACGGGCGACACATCGGCGACCCTTGCCGCTTTGACGCCGGAAGAATACAACCGTGTGATGAAGTACTGGCAGGCAGCCAACAACATCGAGCCCCGCGGCGAGTCTCACCGATTCACACGCCCGTGACCGGGTTTGCGGGCTGGGTGGTGATGGCGAGGAGGACATTGAGGGCGTTGAAGCAGATGTGCATCGTGATGGGCACGCCGACGCGTTTGGTGCGTTCGTAGGCGACGCCGCACCCCATGCCGACAGCGAAGAGTATGGGCAATGCGTACCACGGGACCGTGCCGCCAAGCTTATGAATCATCGCAAAGGCGATCGCGGAGAGGATGATCGAGAGCCAAGGGGTCTTGAGCCATTTGATCAACGCGCCCTGAAGGAACACGCGAAAAACCAGTTCTTCAACAATCGGTGCGCCGATGACGGCCCCCGCGATGATCGCCCACATCCATGGGTTGTTGGGATTGTCGATGAGTTGTTGGAGCGTCTCGTGGGCGGGTCCATTGGGAATCGATTGTTGTTGTGTTTGCTCATAGATGAAAACGCCGAGCATGGACATCAGCCCGATGAATGGATAGGCGAGGACGAAGCAGCCGAGTCCGACAGGGATGTCGAGGAAACTGAGTTTGAGCCCGCACTCGGGTGCGCTCCGTGCGAGCACGAACAACATTCCGAACCCTGCGATGATACCGAACAGGTAGTATGAGGCCGAGTTGATCGCATCCATCTGGAGTTGGTTGAAGTCCTGGTCTTGGACCCATTGAATCTTGATGATGAGCGATGGTGCAGAGGTCGCGGCAAGGTAGACAACAAAGGCAGCGAAGATCCAGACGATCGCTGGCATGGTGTCGATGTCACGCAGCCCGGCTTCCTTGAATCCGCCCGGTTTGAGCAACCCGCCGGCGAACAGCAGGGCAATAACCAGCACCGCCGAGATGCCCAGCAACGCCAGATTCCACTTCTTCATCGTTTCAACGACATCGTCGACCCGCATGGACTGGACATCACCGGTATCGACAACCTGTGCCAACGCCGGTGCTGCGAAAAGACCTAGAATCACGGAAAGAATCAACCACCGGGTCCATCGCCCCGATGTTGGAGTCTGCATGCCGAACGAATCATCCATACCAGACCTGCCCGCGACGCTCCGCGAGATCGTTGAGCACAAACGCGTCGAGGTTGACGCGGCCAAGGCGGCCGTGCCTCTGAGTGAACTCGCTGGGATCATCCGCGATACCGATCCCGCGAGGGATTTCGTCGGTGCGATCACGGCGCGGGCAGCCACCGGGGCGACGGCCGTCATCGCCGAGATCAAACGGCGCAGCCCATCCGCGGGCTTGATCCGTCCCGAGTATGCAGATGGCTTTGATCCTGTATTCATCGCGCAGGGGTACTCCAAGGCATCAGCATCGGCCATTTCGTGCCTGACGGACGAAAAGTTCTTCGGCGGCTCCCTCGCGTTCTTGCAGATGATCAAAGATGCGGTCATTCTGCCCGTGCTCCGCAAGGATTTCATCATTGACCCCTACCAGATCCACGAGGCACGGGCCCACGGCGCCGATGCGGTGTTGCTGATCGCCGAGTGCTTGAATGATGACCAACTTGCGGAACTCTTCAACCTCGCCGGCGAACTCGGGCTGGGCGCATTGGTCGAGACCCACGAGCCGGAGAATATTGACCGCGTGCTCAAGGCGGTCGAGGGTACGAAAACTGATCGGTATTTGATCGGGATCAACAACCGGAACCTGCGAACAATGACCACCGATCTGGCCCACACGACCGATCTGGTCGAAAAAATTCCCGATCGCTCGTTGCTGGTTTCCGAGTCGGGAATCCGCACAAACGCGGACCTCAATCGTCTCCGTAGGCACGGCGTGGGCATCGTGCTCGTCGGCGAGCACCTGATGCGACAAGAGTCACCCGGCTCGGCATTGGCCGAGTTGCTCAAGGGCGATGCAATCTCGGATCAAGCGGAACATTGAGCCCATCGGCGGGGTAGATAAGGTACAGCGGGCGGGCAGTCGCCGACCCGTTTGGGAGGAATCGATGATGAAACGAATGATGTGTGTGCTGTGCGTGGTGATGCTTGGATTGGGCGCTCGCGCTCATGGGCAAGACGACGCGAGGGCGATCCTGGATGCTTCGCGTGAGGCCATCGCCAACACCGAGGGGTTCACCGCCCAGTTCCGGATGTTCGGCGAGGGGTCCGCAGCCATCAAAGCGATGCTGCCCACGATGAGCGGGCAGATGGTGTTCGGGCAACTCCCAGAATACGGGCGGGCGATGCGATTGTTCGGCGCGGCGCGCGAGAAGCAGGACGCGATTTCTAAGTCGCTCGATATTCTCAAGACCAACAATATGATTGCGTGGGTCAATGTGGATGATAAAACCATCAACGAGCACCCTTCCGATTCGCGTGTGCGTGGGGTCGCGCCCGAGTTGAGCACGATGATCTTTGATGTGTTGCTGCGTGATGATCCGTACGCCGAGCGTTTGGAGGATGCGACGAGCATCGTGATCGAAGAATCCGAAGAGGTCGCAGGCGTGCTCTGCGATGTAATCTATGTCCAGTACGCCAAGCCCAAACCCGGATCGAACCGGAGCCGAGGCGGTGCGCTGCACAACGAGGTGCGTTGGTACATCGGCAAGGACGACCGCCTCCCAAGGCGCATTAAACAGATTACAACTGGCATGCTCAAGATCCGGATGATTATGGAGATCAGCAACCTCAAGGTTGCCCCTCAGCCTGAATCCGAACTCAATGTATCTCACACACCGGGATTCACACTCAAATCAACACTCCATGCCGACGAGCCCGAGGTCGAGCAAACCCCCGAGCCCGAAACGCATGGTGCCGCCCCAGCGGTCACCGCACCGAGCATTCCCGTTGCCCCCCGCGTCAAGCGTGCGCCGGCGTACGCGTTCGAGGACTCCACAGGCACCAAGGTCACCAACGATTCCCAGCGTGGGCGGGTCACGGTGATGTACTTCACCGGCTCGTGGAGTTTGCCCTGCA
>JAESUL010000142.1 GCA_016763115.1 Phycisphaerales bacterium
AAGCCCAGCAGCCACGCCCGCAGGCCCCGCGCCCTGCGCAGCGACAGGCACCGATGGGGAACATTATGGGGAGTTCGATCATGGGCCCTGGGTTCGCCGTCGGCGGGACACTGCCCGCTCCCAGGCCCCCCAAGCCGAATGCGAAAACTGATTCGCAGTGATTTGCAGGTGTTGGGACTGGAAAATGGACGGATCTATCCGAGTCCCAGATGCGTATAGGTTGATGGGACGCGATGACTGCGCGCGGTCTAGGCTTGTGGTAGTCTGGGCTGCTTGAACTGGCGGCTGAATGGCTGCACAAGAGGAGACGCACGGAATGAATCGTCCTAGAAACAACAGATTGAATGCCCGCAACGGATTTACGCTCATCGAGTTGGCGATCGTGATTGGGATTCTCGGGCTCTTGGTGGCCATCACTATCGGCGTGGGTTCGAGCATGATCAACAGCGGCAAAGAGCAAGCGACCAAGGGAATCCTCGAGTCCCTCGACCAGACACTCAGCGCGTACATTGATGCCAAGGGTGAGAATCCCCCGGCATTGGTCGCGGTGTACCTCGATGATCTGCCCGGATCAATCAAGTCGAGGGTGGACCTGAGCAATTTTGCATATTATCCCGCGTTTGATGGGACAACCGATGGCGGCAAGGTCTATGTGAACTCCGTCGGGCTCTACCTCTATACAGCGCAAGAAGTTTCGGCGGTACAAGAGATCGTCCAAGGAATCAACCCCAAGTTCATCAAGCAGTTCGCCCCCGCCCGTGCTCAGTCCGGCGGTGGTGGTATTGGTGGAGGGGCATCCATTGCCGAGCAGCCATTGCTGCAAACGGTCTTTGATGCTTGGGGCAACCCCATCCGGTTTGTGCATCCCAAGTTTGACGGCATCATCGAGAGGACACGCCGATCACTCGACGATGACGGGAATCAGGTTCGGCTCGACCAGCCCTCCAACGGGTTCTTTGTCAATCCGCCTACGGGGTCCAGTTTTATCATCAAGCAGGTCCGGCGCAACAAGATGACCAAGCAGGAACTTGCGGACGATCCCAGACTCGTTGCCGATTCTGATGGCGGGCTCTGCCCCGGTGCCCGCCCGTACTTCTATTCCGCAGGCCCCGACGGAAACCCGGCAACAACCGAGGACAATGTGTACACCACAATCCCAACATTTGTCAAACCACTCTGAGAGTATGGGTTCAGAAATATCGCGTGGTCGGTGTTGGTGTCGACGGATTGTGAGCGGGCTTGATAGTTTGCAATCCCGGGGTGTGGCGTAGCAAATGTCGCGTCTCGTTCGGGACGAGAAGGTGGGAGGTTCAAATTCTCTCACCCCGACTTTTCTTCAAAATCGGCCCTTCGGCAAGAATGTCGAAGGGCTTTCTCATAGTGGGAGCGATGTCTTTATCCTCTACCCAGAGTTTTAATTTACAGCTCTTCTCGCCGAGGTGTGCCACTCGGCGTACCAAGGTCCATACGCCCCTTGTACATCAAGCTCAGATGTCGCTTACAGCGAAACAAAGAACCTGATTATGAACGCGTTCGCGAGATCGACGAAGAATGCTGAAACCAGCGGGAGCAGTATGAACGCGAGCGGCGCGGGGCCGTAGCGTTTGGTGACGGACGACATGTTCGCGATCGCGGTCGGGGTTGCTCCGAGTGAAAATCCCGCAAATCCTGCACTCAGGACCGCTGCTGTGTAGGTGCTGCCCATCGCTTTGAAGACGATGAACAGGATGAAGGCCACCGTCGCGATGACCTGCAACCCCAGTATGACGAACAGCGGCCCACCCAGCTCTGCTAATGACCAGAGCTGCATGCTCATGAGCGACATGGCGAGAAAAATCGAGAGCGAGTAGTCTGAAATGACGGCGAGCGCTCTCGTCCGCGACGGCCAGGGGAGGCCTTTGAACAATAGCGGGATCGTGTTCGACATCACGATGCCGACCAGCAGGCATGGCACGAAGAGCGGGAGTTTGAGTCCCATCTCGGCGATCCCCAGATTTGCAATGTAGCCCAGTATAATCGCGACATTGATCGCGAGCATTGAACGCATGATGTTCACATGATCGATGGTTTGTTCGGCATGATGGCCGCCTCGCAAGTTGTTTTCGTAGGGTAAGCCAACCACGAGTCCCTCTGGCGAATCGTCTGGAAGGGCGGGGATGAGATTGTTCCGGTCGATCAGGAATTTTGCAATCGGACCCCCGATGAGGGCCGCGAAAACCAAACCCAATGTCGCCGCAGCAATACCGATCTCAGCGGCGGCTTCGAATCCGGACTGCTCTTCGATCGTCGGCCCCCAAGCGATCGCCGTTCCGTGGCCACCGATCAGCGAAGCAGAGCCAAGAAGCGGCCCGATTTCAGTCGGAAGCCCGAAGATCCTTGTACCTAGGAGCGCAACGCCGTTCTGGAAGAACATGTAGCCGATCGTGAGGACGAGCAAAATCCCGAGCATTCGCCCGCCAATCAGTAGGTCTTGAAACCGTGCATTGAGACCGATGGTCGTGAAGAAAATCACAAGCAACAGATTCCTAGTCTCCATGCTGAATGTGACTTCGACCTGCATGACTCCATAGACGAACCAGATCACCAGGGCCGCAGCGAGTCCGCCCGAGACGGGCTCTGGAATGTTGTAGTTCCTCAAGAACGAAACATGCCTCGTCAAGAAGGCCCCGAGAAAGAAGACCACGATCCCAATCGTGACGGCGATAAAATCAGGTATTTCAATGGTGCTCATAACTAGGAGAATATGCGACCGAAATCGCAGAGTTCCAGGTTCTCATGGTGATCTCAGCCATCCGGCTCAGCAGCGTGCCAATTCGCGCGGCATCGAATGATCGCATGCGTGTGGATTCGGCACTTCCCGTTCGAGCCGGGGGCTTCACTGTGAAGCCAAAGTCACGATTTCCGGGTTCCATTGGCGGATCTTAATCACAAAGAGTTCAACTGGTGTCCTGTCACCCCGATTTGCTTGACTGGATGGCCTCCGCAAGTGCCGAGGCCATCTGTATTTACACCAAAGTTCAATCATGGCCTGCCGCCCAAGGCGTTCAGCCCCAAGTATGAACTGCCGACGCGGGCAGGAACTGCCAGATCGATGGGAGTCTGTATTTTTCCCTTTGCAGGAGCGACTGAAGTAGCGATCGTGTAAGCTAGCGGCATGTGCAACCCAATCAAGTCGTGCCTGCTTGTCATTACTGCCGCGATCTTCTGCTGCGGCTGCCAATCTACGCGGTGGGCCCCGTACGACCTCGGGCCGTACGAGCGAACGACCTGGACGGCATCAGAGGGGGCGCAGCTCCCACTCAACCAGGGTCTCAAATGGCACTACAGTTTCGAGTCTGATTTGGCGAAACGCGCCTTTGCCGAGGCGGGGAGGCTCGACGAATCCTCACCGATGCC
>JAESUL010000143.1 GCA_016763115.1 Phycisphaerales bacterium
AAGAGCACCGGCAACAACGACAACGATATCCAAATCGGCTGAACCCACTACCACAATCGACTCCACTCGACCCTATTCAATCTGGGTCGCTATCCACCGTTTCACCTTGGCTTCGAGCACGGGCAACGGCAGTGCGCCATCGCCGAGCACCACGAAATGAAACTCACGCAGATCAAACGAATCGCCGATCGCTTCCTTGGCCCGCGCGCGGAGTTCGAGAATTTTGAGCTCGCCGATCTTGTACCCCGTCGCCTGCCCGGGCCAACCAATGTACCGATCGACCTCGGCCTCGATATTGTGCAATGACAGCGCGCTGTTGCCTTGCATGTACCCAATCGCCTGATCGCGTGACCACCCCATCGAGTGGATGCCGGTATCCACCACCAGACGCATCGCCCGCCACATCTCGTAGCTCAGCCTTCCAAAGTTGTCGTACGGATCGCTGTACAGCCCGTACTCGCCGGTGCCCATGTCCAGCCCGAGTTTCTCTGCATACAGCCCCCACCCCTCGACAAACCCGGTAAACCCCATGCGTTTGCGGATGGGGTGCTGACCCTCGATCTCTTGGGCCAGCGCGATCTGGAGATGATGCCCGGGCATCGCTTCGTGGAGGGTCAATGCGAGCATCTCGTACTTGGGGCGTTGGTCGAGGCGCGAGAGGTTGGCCATGAAGTTGCCCGCCCGCCCGGTCTTTGCTGACCCCGAATAGTAATACGCGGTGGGCCCGGAATCCGCTGAGTAGGCGGGCAGCGGGAGCACGCCATAGGGCAGGCGCGGGAGCACAGAGAATAACTCGGGCAGATGCCCGTCGATCATCTTGCCGATCGCCCGGTACCCATCAAGCAGGTCCTGAGGCTCGGTGTAATAGAACTCTGGGGCGGTACGAAGAAACTCGACAAACCGGGCGAACAACTCTTCATCGTCATGCCCTGCCCAAACTGGTGGATCAGTCAACCCAGCCCCAGTCACCATCTCGTACCAGTCTGTCTGACGGATCACCTCGATCATCTCGCCCTTGATCCGGGCGACCTCATCGAGCCCCTTGGTGTGGATCTGCTGTGCGCTCAATGCCAGGGTCGTGTGGTGCATCAGCGAGGCGTTGTACCCCACAATGCCATCGAACCCGTCGGCAGCCCCGATCGTGTCGCGGCACGCCGGGATGTACTCGTTCTGCAAGAACAACGCCAGTTCGGTGTACACCGGCACGATCCGCTCACTGATGATCTTGCGGGCCTCGATGGCGAGCGGGTCGCTGGCGTCCATCTCGGTAAAGGGCTTGTAGAACGGTGATTTGGAAGCGTCCTCGCGGATCTCGGTGCTCGCCTGGGCGAGGCATTGGGCAACCGCAGGCAGCACAATCACCCGTGGCGGCACACGCCCAACATCCATCCCCAGACGCATGTTGTCGATCGTGTCGCCGATCACGATCGGCACGCGACGCAGGCGCGTGAGGTAATCCTTGCGGTCCTGCTCACTGAGCATCCGCACCCGCGAACCGGGTTGGGGCAGCCACACCTGAGGCCCGGACATCGAGCCCACCGGCATCATCCACCCGTCCATCGCGCTCATCGCGAGCCGATCGTCGAGCCAGTACGCCAGCAGATCCGCATCGAGTTGGTCCACCTCGGTGAATCCGTGCGTATCGAGATCGCGGAGATCCTCGCGGATCATCCTCAGCTGTGCGTTGCGCTCGCGGTGTGCCTCGGCGGTGATATCGCCGAGCTTCCCGTTGCGTGAATCACCATCCAACAGCGGAGCGACCCCGATCGGATCAACAGCGAACTCGATCAAGATCAACTGATTCATGATTCCCCAGAGACCCGCATCGCGGTCATCGGGGCAATCGGGGACACCGGCGAAGGAACCCGACGAGCCGAGCAAGGCGAGGAGAACGAAAACGAGGCGGAGGATGGGGTGATTCATGCCAAGAGGGTACGGCGATCGTGCGCCTTGGGCTTGCCCTCGGCGATGATGGGCGTACGATATTGGGCCACCACCTGCCCATTTGGGCGTGTGGATGGGGGAATGGTGTAATTGGTAGCACGAGGGATTCTGATTCCCTTAGTTCGGGTTCAAGTCCCGGTTCCCCTATTTCTACTCAAACACGCCCGCTCGGGCGTGTTTTTGTATACCCTCTCGAATCTACCCAATGCCTCGGAGCCACTATGTCAGATACCAAGATGCTCACCAAACTCGATATCGCCCGCAACTGGCTCCCCCGGTACACCGGGATGCCCATCGACCGGTTCGGCGACAACATCTTGCTGACCAACTTTGCCAGTTATGTCACCACCTTCGCCGAGCGATTCGGGTGCGAGATCCGGGGCGAGGGTCGCCCGATGCAGGCAGCGACGAACAACGACGGGCTGACGATTGTCAACTTCGGGATCGGTTCACCCAACGCTGCGATTATCATGGACCTGCTCGTCGCGCGTGATCCCCAAGGCGTGCTGTTCTTGGGCAAGTGTGGCGGGCTCAAAGACTCCACCGAGATCGGGCACTTTGTCCTCCCGATCGCGGCCATCCGTGGCGAGGGCACCAGCGATGACTACTTCCCGCCTGAGGTCCCCGCGCTGCCCAGATTCAAGCTGCACAAGTTTGTCTCCGACAAGATCGTCGAGCACAAAATGGAATACCGCACCGGCGTGGTGTACACCACCAACCGGCGCGTGTGGGAACACGACAAAAAATTCATCGGTCGGCTCAAACGCATGACCGCCCTGGCGATCGACATGGAAACCGCCACGGTGTTCATCGTCGGGCACCACAACCAGATCGCACGCGGCGCGCTGCTGCTGGTATCTGATGTCCCATTGACACCCGACGGGGTCAAGACCGAGGAATCTGACCAGGCCGTCACCAAAAACTACGCAACGATGCACCTCGATATCGGGATCGAAGCGATGACCAAGATCGGATCGCAAGGCGAGCCGATCAAGCACTTTACCTACTAGGTTGTGTCTGACGGCTCCTTTTCTTGGTGGGATGGGCTTCCAGCCCGTCTCTTTGAATACTTCCGATTCGGGAAGAAGACGGGCTGGAAGCCCATCCCACCGGAAGAAACTCCGCCATCAGACACGACCTAGCACCGTATTGGTCTACCACCCGGCGGATTTGATTCAACGATCTTCCGGACACCCGCGGTTGAAACTGTAGATAAATGCGAAGATGTCCTGAAGGTTGTGCCTCGCGTTGGCGTCGAGGTCGGTACTGCGATCTCCTGCCATGAATGCCTTGAGGAAGAGATCGAAATCCTCCATCGTGACACGCCGATCGGAGTTCATATCGCCATCGCATGGTGTCAGCACATGGAGTGTGTCGATTGCAAGATCCTCGATGACACGCACCGAACCATTGGACCAATAGATTTCAACACGATCGATGGCCGTCGCATCGCCGAGCCCCGCGTGGATCACGATTGGACCCTGCGAGAGGTACCCCGAGTTGGCCTGCATCCACCGGTGCTGTGTCACGCCGCCGGCGGTGATCACCACATGAGCCCCGACGCCGTCGGGCGCGATAGAGACAGATGACGAGGT
Source organism: Phycisphaerales bacterium (assembly GCA_016763115.1). Classification (GTDB taxonomy): domain Bacteria; phylum Planctomycetota; class Phycisphaerae; order Phycisphaerales; family UBA1924; genus UBA1924. The sequence continues at coordinate 3,540 of JAESUL010000143.1, forward strand.
ATCGAGCCGGATCTGGACCCAGTGGTTGGTGTTGCTCGCCGAGGCATCGTTTCGGTAGAGCTCGAACTTGATATCCGATGAGATAAACGCGATATCGAGGTCGCCGTCGTTATCGTGGTCAAAGAGAATCGTGCCGCGTCCCATGCCCGAGTTGTCGATGCCAACCTCGGCTGCGCTCTGGGTGAATCGTGTTCCGTCGCCGTCATTGAGGAAAAGATACGATTGCTCATCGGTCCATGTCCCCGCGGACCACCCATTGGTTTCAACGATGTCCACATCGCCGTCATGGTCCAGGTCCCCCATCGAGACCCCCCAGCCCCATCCGCCATCGTCTACACCCGCATCGAGTGCGGTTTCTTCGAACACTCCGCCGCCGAGATTGATGTACAGCTTGTTGCCGTCTTGCTGATCGAGATCCTCGTTCATGATCGATG
>JAESUL010000144.1 GCA_016763115.1 Phycisphaerales bacterium
CAAAAAGGGCACCATCATCCGCCGAACCGCCAACGAGATCCAGATGCGTGAAGTCCGCGAGCAACTCCGCACCGGTGAAGACCTGACGAGCCTGGACTGGACCGAGTTGGTCAATATCGAGACCCTCGAAATCGACAGCGGCGAGCCGATCGTCAAAGAGATCGAGGCCTTCCTCGACGCGGTCCGCACGGGCAACCAGCCGGCGATCAACGCCGAGGCCGGGTTTGTCAATGTCCGGACCGCCGAGCGGATCGTCAACGCGATCAAGGAATCACTCGGCTCACAAACCGCCGCTTCACTCCACTGAGTATCCCTCTTCCCTAACCGTTCCAGACCATCGACGCATGATCTTCACAAGAATTCAACCCGGGAATCGGAGCAGTGCCTTGGCAATGCCCCCGATATCCCTACACTCAACAAGAAGAGCTGGCAAGTTGTCCATGCTCGTCCAAACCCCAACGCGGACCACGAACCCATGACCGACCTTCCTGCCAAGACCGACTCGATCGAACTCGATGCCACGACCCAAGCAGAAATCGAGGCCGCCATGGGCGACCTCGCCGCTGCCGGCGCCGCCGATGACCACTCCAAGTCCTCCAAGATCCGCGGGCCCCGCGTGGTCCGTGGCGGACGAGAGCACCGCACCGGCACCGTGGTCTCTGTCGGCGCGTCGGATGTCTTCGTCGAGTTCGGACCCAAAGAACTCGGCGTCGTCGACACCGCCCAGTTCAAAGAAGACAAGCCCGAGGTCGGAAGCCAACTCGAAGTCGTCATCCAACGCTACGAAGCCACCGAGAGCCTCTATGTCTGCGCATTGCCCGGCTCGATCACCAAAGCAGCCTGGGAGATGCTCGAACAAGGGCAGGTCGTCGAGGCCCGCGTCACCGGCGTCAACAAAGGCGGGCTCGAACTCGAGATCGCCAACCACCGCGCATTCATGCCCGCCGGGCAGGTCGATATCGGTCGCATCGACGACCTCTCGGTCTTCGTAGGCGAGAAAATGACCTGCGAGATCCAAAAACTCGACCGACGCGGCGCGGGCAACATCGTGCTCTCGCGGCGCGAAGTCCTCCAACGCCAGCGCGCAACGCTCGCCGAAGAACTTAAAGGGTCGCTCAAAGAAGGCGACACCGTCGAGGGCACCGTCCGCAAGATCATGCCCTTCGGCGCATTCGTAGACATCGGAGGCATCGACGGGCTCGTCCACGCCAACGACCTCACCTACGACCGCATCGGGCATGGCGAAAAAGCAATCGAGAAGTTCGTCAAAGCAGGCGACAAGATCAAGGCTGTCATCCTCAAACTGGACTGGGAAAACAACCGCATCGGTCTGGGCATGAAACAACTCCAAGCCGACCCCTTCGTCGCGGCTGCCAACGAGGTCGTCGAGGGCGCCCAGATCACCGGCAAGGTCACCAAGATCCTAGACTTCGGCGCCTTCGTCGAAGTCGCACCGGGCGTAGAAGGGCTCGTGCACATCTCCGAACTCGATTGGCGCCGCGTCAACGAGGTGACTGATGTCATCCAAGAAAACGAGATTGTCAATGTCAAGGTCCTCAAAATCGACCCAAGCGATCGCAAGATCTCGCTTTCAATCAAGCAGCTCAAGGACCGCCCAGAGTCCACCGGCGGCGGTGGTGGAGGCGGGCGTGGTGGTCGCGGCGGCGGCGGAGGACGAGGACGCGCTGAACAAGACAACCGAACACCCGAAGAGATCCGCAAGGACGAGAAGGCGCTGGGCAAGCTCCGCGAGCAGGCCGAGAAACGCGGCCCAAAGGGCGGCGGCGGACTCGGCACCTCGGGCGGCATGGGCATGGGACTCGGCGACCTGAAGTTCTAAGCAGCAATCCACATGACACAAAGCGAGACCCAGCGCGATGGATTTTATCAGCGATTTGTTATCCAACACGATTGGTCAAACCCTCGCTGTCGGCATTGTCGCAATACTCAGCGCCCTTGGCGTACGCAAAAAATGGTTTAGAAATCAATCGCCCGATGAGTGGAAGACAAGGGTTATCGATGATGGGAATGACCTGCTCATCGAATGTGTCGTCGAACTCTGGAAGAAAGCGGGAATTCTGGAATCCGAATTGCAAAACAGCGAGGAACTCGCTCAAGCAATCTTTGAAACCAATCGACCATCTCCAAACAATGAGATTGAGTTTCGTGAAATGATATGGGTCACCGAACCTTCGGCACCAGACCTAAAAAACCCGTGTGCCGCAGCACTCGGTGCAACATATGGTACCGAATCAGGTTTCTTCTTTGTCAGCGCCCTCGGAGTCGACCCAGACAAACGACAGGCTCGCCCAAACCCATTGGACAACTTGTATAAAGCAATCGCTTCCAGTTTCAGAAATCCACCATTTAGCCTTTTTCGCGGGCTGATCTTCGAAATAGAAGACTGGCGACGGATGGACAGCAATAACCAAACATCCATCAAAGTAGCCCAAGAACGAGAGCGATCATTTGCTCGAACCTTTCTAAGACGGAACATGCCCGTACGCGTCCTTGATCTACCATACATTCAACCCGCAATGCGTCCATCGCAAATCGACGACGAGGTCTGTATCCCCTTACTTTTATGTGTCCATCTCGCTAGTTGGGGGCCAACGCACACCCCTTCGAACATTCCCCTCGAACAGGCGGCTGACATTTTGGACTTTCTATTCGATGCCGGATATCTCGGAATCAGTCGATGCCTACATCGCCAAAATGAAACCGAGTTCCTAAGACTCCAAAATCACACCAATCAACTAAAAAACAACCTGCTTCCAACATGGTACGGGTGCAGCCCAGATCTACGCAAATATCTCGGCGAAACTGTCGCATTGAAACTACTCGAAGGCACCCCAGAGCATGAATCCAATCGCAATCAAAATTTTTAACTTGCGAATAGCGATTCATCTTGCTTTTATTCATTTCACACACACCCCTATGCTTGCTCCGTGAACGACTCGCATCCGGACATCAAGATTGGCGAACCGATCCCCAAGGTTGAGCCTCGGATAGATCCAAGGGCACTCGATACGCTCAGGTCGATGACCAGATGGAGCCGGGTGTGCTTCTTTGGGCTGCTCATCTTGTTGGTTGTCGTTGGTGTGCTCCGCATTAACCTCTTCCTCTCGCTCGGGATCTACCTCGCGGCGATCTTGATCTGGGTCATCCCGCTGGTTCGTCTCAAAAAAATGACCGGCTTTGACATCAAAGACAAGTGGTCCCTCCCGTTCCTCAGCAACATCGAGATGCAGTTCTACTCGATGTCCATCGGGGTGTTGCCCATGATGGGCACCATGAGAAACGGATACAGCTCGATGTTCGTGTTCATCGGGATC
>JAESUL010000145.1 GCA_016763115.1 Phycisphaerales bacterium
TCGGGGTTGATTGTCAACGAGGCGATGGTCATGCGGAATCTGATGGCCGAGTTGCCGTTCATGGCGACGGAGAACATCATGATGGAAGCGGTAAAACTCGGGCGCGACCGCCAGGATGTCCACGAAGCGATCCGTGTGCATTCGATGGCCGCCGGCCAGGTCGTCAAGCAAGAGGGCAAGGACAACGACCTGCTCGAACGCTTGAAGACCGAGCCGTTGCTCGAAGGGATTGATATCGATTCGCACCTCGACCCGATGGCCTACATCGGCAGGTCCATCGAGCAGACCGAGCGGTTCATCAAGGATGTTGTTGAGCCGCTCCGCGAGCGGTACAGCGATGAGCTCGATTCACTCGGCAGCGCGGACCGGGGTGTCTAGTCAGATTGATTCATGATCTTCTTCGGCGGGAATCTCTTCCTTGGTGATCGCCGTGTACACCCAAGGGATCAGCAGCGAGACGAACGAGATGATGCTGATCATAATCGCCAACGCGTACTCGCCAAGACCGCACGACGAGCCGATCGCGGCCACCACCCAGATCGATGCGGCGGTGGTTAATCCTTTGACAGTCTTCTTTGAATGCAAGATCGCCCCCGCGCCGAGGAACCCCACGCCGGAGATGATGTAGGCGAGCACGCGGGTCGGGTCGGTTCGGATAACCTCGCCGGTCATGTTCGCATCCATCACCTTTGAACCGAGCAGCACAAAGGTGGCTGCGCCGACGGAGACGAGCACCATCGTGCGGATGCCCGCCGGTTTGTCGGACTTGCCACGCTCCCATCCGAGGAACGAAGCGAGCACCGCAGCGAGCAACAACTTGATGCCGATGTCGGCCCAATCCATGATCGGCACCGACCAATCGATGAGTGGTGCAGGATTTACAGAAGCGATTGGTAGAGTGGATAAAATGTTCATGAACACTATCTTCACGCACTTTTCACACAAAAGCAACTCGATTGGAGCATGTATTGGGATCAATGGTGTCAGATTTGTTGTTCAAGAGCGGCGACTTTGGTGCGTTTGTCCACTTCAATACCGCTGGGGCAAGGGTTTGAGGGAAGGGTGTGAACAATGAGCAGACGGTTTCCAACATCTCGATTTCCGAGGCGGCGCATGCCCCGCTCGCGCATCCCCAAGGGGCGTGTACCGGCTGTGCTTATCCGATTGGGCATCGCGGTTGTCATCGCGTTGATCTCGATCGTTGGGTACTTTGGTGCGGGGTCGGCCAACCCGGTGACCGGGCAAACCCAGCGTGTGGCGATGAGCGTCGAGCAAGAAATCGCGCTCGGGCTCGCGGCATTGCCCCGCATGGCGGCCCAGTACGGCGGCGAGGACCGCGACCAACGCGACCAGCAGCTCGTTGACCGGGTGGGCGAGACGCTTGTCCGGGCGATTGATTCGCCCACGCCTTGGCGGTTCGAGTTTCATCTGCTTGCAGATCCGCAGACGATCAACGCCTTTGCATTGCCCGGCGGGCAGGTTTTTATTACGCGGGCGTTGTTTGATCGGCTGCAGACCGAAGGGCAACTGGCCGGGGTGCTTGGGCACGAGGTCGGGCATGTCATCGAGCGACACGGTGCCCAGCGGATGGCCAAGCAGAAACTTGCGCAGGGACTGGTCGGGGCGGCGGGGGTCGCCGGCGATGGGCGGAGTGCGGCCCAGATGGCGGCAGCAGTTGGCAACCTCGTCAACATGTCCTACGGACGCGGAGACGAGCTCGAATCCGATGAGTGGGGCGTGGCGTTGATGGTCAATGCCGGGTATGACCCGCGGGCGATGATCGTGGTGATGGAGATCCTGCGTGATGCGGGCGGCGGGGGAGGCAAGGCCGAGTTTTTCTCGACGCACCCGGACCCGGAGAACCGGATTGGAAAAATCGAGGATGCCATCGGCCAACATTATCCCAATGGCGTGCCCGACGGGCTCGTGCCTTGATAGTGGTGTTTGGTTAATTTTCGAGAAACCAATCAATTCATCGGTGCGTATCGGATCGGCGGCCTGGGGGCACTATCATCAGACCGCGCGTGTCCGAGCATCGGGCGCGTGGTGTCTTTGTCCTTTGACCTGTTATTGATTCGGGAGCAGCAACTATGGCAGCACGCACAGGAGCCAGCGTCGGTGTAGCCGTCACTATCACCATCCTCGGAGCACTCGGGCTCGGGTTGTTTGTGACCACCATGGTGTTCTACGGCAAGTCCCAGAAGGCGCTGAGTGATCTCAAAACGACCAACGAGGACAACGCCCGGTTCGTCAGCCCGTCCGAACGAGACAACGCGGTGGTCCGGTCGATCACCGACGAGGCCCAGAGCGAACGCATGAGCGCGATGGGGTTCCTTATCAAGAACAGGCGTCAGTTGCTCGAAGCGACCGCCGGCGACCCGGATATGTCGATCGCCGAGTTCAAGTTGCTTATCAGTGCGATTGAGGGGGCCGAGGGTTCATCGCTCGCGGACCTGATCGCCAACAAGAACACGGTGATTGAACTGCTCAACAAGCAACTCGCGGTTTCTGACGCCGAGCGGAGCGCTGCCCAGAAGGAATCACGCGACCAAGCCGAACGGGTCGCGGCCATCGAGGGCGAGTTCAACATGAGTTCGGAAGATCGTCAGCGAGAGGTCCAGGGGATGCGCGGGCATGTCATGGTGCTGGAAAACAAGATCACCGAGCTCGAGGGCAAGTACGGCTCAAACATCGAAGAAGTCCGTGCGGACACCACCACGAAACTCAACGAGATGCAGGCCGAGCTCGATCGGGTCAACGAGGACAATACATCGCTGCGGTACACCGTCGCCGAGCTGCGTGGCGAGGGGCGCGCCAACCGCACCCGCCCGCTCAATGAAGAAGCCCTTGTCGATGGATCGGTGACCCAGATCAACATCGTTGACAACGAGGTCCTCATCAGTATCGGGCGTCAGCACAAGGCCATCCTCGGGATGACCTTTGCGATTTACGATTCACCAACCGATATCCGCCAGAACGAACTGACCGACGAATACCAGATCGGCAAAGCGGTGATCGAGATCATCCGTGTCGAAGAGGGGTTCTCGCGGGCGCGGATCATCGAGTCCTCTCAGGGCAACCCGATCGTCCGAGGCGATGTCATCGCCAACGCGGTGTACGACCCCAACAAGACCTACAAGTTCGTCGTTGACGGGCTCTTTGATACCAACGGCAACGGCGTGGCGACCTTCTTTGAGCGCGAAGAACTCGAAGCACTCATCGAACGATGGGGCGGCAAGCTGGTTGATGATATCGATGGCGATGTGGACTTCGTGGTGCTCGGCGAGCGACCCGTGTTGCCGCCTCAGCCCAGAATCGGTGCGCCTGTTGCGGTGATCAAAGAATACAACCGTCTCCAGCACGAGATCCGGCGGTACGACGATCTGATGAATGGTGCCGAGGCGACCTCGATCCCGTTGCTCAACTCGAATCGGCTGCAGACCTTGATCGGCGCGTTCCCAAACTGATTGATTCGCGAACTCGATGGGGTGCTGATGATGCAGATGGGTTCGGTATCCCCGCGGGAGTTGGTCAAATCCTCGATTGTTGATCCGGTGTTCTTTGCCGGGTTGCAAGCGGCCTTGACGCCCTTGCATCTTGTTCCATTACCAGTGGCGATGGGGATGGCCAGGAGCTTTGGGCGCAAGTTCGGCGGGGCCAAGCCCAACCGTGTCCGCGTCGAGCGTGCGGTGGATCGGCTCGGGATCGCGATGCCCGAGCTCTGTGATGAAGAAAGATACGACCTTGTTCTGCGGAGCTACGAGCATCTCGCGATTCTCGCGGTCGAGTTTGTCCGTACCTCTCGGTTCCTCAATGATGACGGGTGGGCAGATTTTATCGAGATCGGCGATCTCCGCAAAGGCATGCGCCCGATGATCGAGGACCGCCCCACGCTGCTGCTCACCGGGCACTGTGGCAACTGGGAGATCCTCGGGTACACCCTCGCCCTGCTCGGGTTCAAGATCCACGCCTTGTATCGCCCGCTGGATTTTCGCCCGTTTGATCAGTGGGCACGCAATACACGATCGAGGCGCGGGCTTGATCTCGTCGATAAGTTTGGTGCGATGCGTCGGATGCCCGAGCTGCTCACAGAGAACCAGTCGGTTGCGGTCGTCGCGGACCAGAACGCGGGTGCGCGCGGGCTGCAGGTCCCGTTCTTCGGTCGCCTCGCTTCGACCTACAAGGCGATCGGTTTGATGGCGATCCAGCATAACGCGAAGATTCTTGTCGGGAACGCGGCCAGGGTGTTCCCTGCGCCGGATCACGCTTCGGGCGTGCGGTACAAGATTGAGGTGATCGATTGCATTTATCCCGAAGACTGGGCCGACCAGCCCGACCCGCTCTTTTATATCACCGCGCGGTATCGGCGTGGGATCGAGCAGATGATCCGCAAGACCCCCGACCAGACACTCTGGATGCACCGATTCTGGAAATCTCGCCCACGCCACGAAAAGCTCAACAAGCCTTTTCCAGATAAACTCCGCGAGAAGCTTCTGGCCCTGCCTTGGATGGATGAGGCGCAGGTCCAGGCGGTCGTTGAGCAGTCCGATCGAGACCGGGCGACCCTGCTCAGAGAGGGAATCACCGAGTTTCGATGAGTGGTAGCGTTGTTTTTGGACCAAGAGGGCAAGAAATCGCACCCAAAGCCCTGAGGGATACGAACAATCACGAGCAGAACAATGGAGGCAGTGATGGATGAGACCCCAGAGAAACATGAGGACAGCACCGAGTTTGAGCTCGGAAGACTCGAAAATGTGCGTGTGCTGATTGTGGATGATGAACGGGACATCCTCGAATCAATGGATGCAGCCTTCCGGTCCGAGGGGGCGATGACCCTGACGGCGATGGATGGCGACGAGGCGGTCCGGATCTGCAACGAGGACCCGCCGGACATTGTTATTCTTGATATGATGCTGCCCAAGCGATCTGGTTTTTTGGCACTCGAAAAAATCAAGGGACGCGAGGACTCGCCCATCGTGATTATGGTGACCGCCAACGAGGGCAAGCGTCACCAGGCGTATGGCGAATCGCTCGGGGTCGATGCGTATCTTCAGAAGCCCGTCCCGCTTACACTCTTGCTCGACAAAGCGGTGTCGCTGCTCGATGAATACGATGATCTCGAAAACGAGGAAGACGACTAAGCATGGGCAAGGGCAAGAAACGAATACTGGTACTCATCAAGCCACGCGATGCCGACGACCCGAGCGCGGGCAATGTTGCGCTCGGCTCGCCCAAAGAACTGGTCAAGGCACTCTCGGGATACAACACCGCTCCTGATGGGTCGGAATCCAAACGCCTGGGCACGATGGTGCTGCACGGGCCGGGCTTTGTGGTCGAGTATGCGATCGGGCACGAGGAGTTGATGCAGGCGATGATCGTGGTGAATCATCAGGACTTCGCCTGGCCCGTGATTTCTAAGATGTGCCGCGACAATGGGTGGAAGATGCAGGATACCGAATCAGGGCAGATCTTCGGCTAGGCCGTGTCTGACGGCGGATTTTCTTCCGGTGGGATGGGCTTCCAGCCCGTCTTCTTCCTGAGTCAGAGCATACAAAGAGACGGGCTGGAAGCCCATCCCACCGAGGACAGGAGCCGTCAGTACGGCCTAGTTTGATTCCGCTGGCGCGTGCCCGAGTGCATCGGGGTTGTGTTCCAAGGCTGCGCCCAAACCAAGTACAATCCGATTGGCGTACGCAAAGTACGCCGCGACCTGGGCGACATCGAGAATCTCTCGATCACTGAGCCCAGCACCTCGCAGCGTGTCGATGTCCGATTTGGTGATGGCAGCCGGTGAGCGTGTGAGTTTGGAGCCGTAGGCGCACATGGCGCGTTCGCGCTCGGTGAGATTGGTTTCGTCGCCGTTGAATACCTCGTCGGCGACATGCTTGCGGTCTTTGGGCAGGAGTTTTTCGAGCCCCTTGGCGTGGTGGGTTTGGCAGTAGGTGCAGCCGTTTATTCGCGAGACCGTGACGCCGACCATCTCGCGTTCAGCCCGCGAGACCGGGCCCGGGCGGTGGCACGCCTGGATGTACAACGCGCAGTGGGCATCGAGTGATTCGGGGTTGAGCGAGTGGACCTTGAGGACATTGTCCACGGTGCTGTCGGGGTTGGAGTAGCGTTTGTAGAGGGCGGCGAGGGGGCCAACGGCGTCGGATTCGTTGATAATTTCGATGTAGCTCA
>JAESUL010000146.1 GCA_016763115.1 Phycisphaerales bacterium
CACTCGGGAGCGTCCGCCGGATCGTGACACCGTGATGAAGCCGTTTGGTATTCACAGCCCCGCGTTCCTCCCACGAACATACCGGCGTACACCCTCGGCCAGCGTATTAATCACAAAGGTCATCAGAAACAGCGTCAAACCACACAAAAACAACACCCGATAGTGCGTCTCGTCTTTGGGCGCTTCGGGGATCTCGACTGCGATGTTGGCCGCCAGTGTCCTGAACCCAGAGAAAATATTCCACGACATCTCCGCCGTATTGCCCGTCGCCATCAGCACGATCATGGTCTCGCCAACCGCACGCCCGAACCCGATCATGCACGCCGAGAAAATCCCAGACCCCGCCACCGGCAGCACCACCCGCACCGTCGTCTGCCAGGGCGTTGCCCCCGCACCAAGCGATGCCGACCGCAATGTGTTGGGCACCGCACGCAATGCATCCTCCGAAATCGTAAAAATAATCGGGATCACGGCAAAGCCCATAATGATTGACACCACAAGCGTATTGCGTGGCGAAAAGGTCCCGAAGATCGAATCACGCGGATCAAACCCCATCCGCCCAAGCACCGATGCCCCAATCAAAGCCACTATGAATGCACCAAAGCAAATCGCCAGCAACTTTCCAAACATCACCATCGCCACAAACAACGATTCCTTCTGGACCAACCACCCATCAAGTTTCCTTCGCAGCGCAACGCCCTGCACAAGCCACAGCGCCATCGCAGCCGGTGGGAAGAGCACCAAAATCCAACCCGACTTCGCCGATCCATACTCGTCGTTGAGCCATCGTTCAAGATCACCATCGCCAAGCCCGTTGCCCCCGAGCACTGCATCACGATCAACACTACCGGCGGGGCGGACCACAACACCATCCACCAATCCGAATCCGAGTGACCGGAGCTTTCTCTGCTGATGAACAGTCAAATCATCGCCGCCGCTCGCCCACTGGGGTATCGAATCCAGCGGCACCGGCTCATACGCCCCCGCCATCATCGCGACATCAAAGTCGTCAGGCGTAAACCACGCCCGCACAATCCCCGGCCCAACCCAAGATGAAAGCAATCCGCCAATCAAAAGCGCGAGCAATGCCAACGCGAAATGCTGCCCGGAACGAATCCGCCGACGCCGAGCCATCGGCACCATCTGCCAGAGGTGCGCCGCCACCAAAACCGTCAACGGAACCACGAAAATGCCGAGAAGTAGAGATGCAAGATGGGCCTGCACAAACGGCGCCGCCACCATCGCAGCGATAAATCCGAGCACCACCGAAGGCAACGAAGCCATCAACTCCACCGAAGGCTTGACCACCGATCGGACCCGCCCGCTCATAAACTCGCTCGAATACATCGCCGCAAAGACCGCGACCGGGATCGCAAACAGCATCGCAAACACCGTCGCCTTCATCGTCCCGAAGATCAACGGCATCAAACTCAGCTTCACCTCCGACGCATCATCCCCAGACGAAGACTGATAAACATACGCCGGCTCAGACTGCCCTTCATAGAGCACCTTTCCAAACACCGCCCGCACACTAAACTCTGGGTATCCAACCTCGATCGCCTCGCTCTGGTATGCCCCATCATCGCCCAGCACAAATACCCCATCGTTCTTGGGCGCGATCGCAAGGATCCCAGGCCTGGCAATCTCCGGCTTGTACCGCGTGATGTGCTTCTCGCTGGTCACATACCGCACATCAACATACCCGTTCTTGTGCAACACCGCGATCGTCCGGTCCCGTCCGCTCACCGCGATGCGGACCACCGCCCCGTCCGCACTCTTCATCTCGTGCGCACGAACCATGCGTTTGCCATCGGATGTGCGCCCGCCCGAATCATCGCCGACATGAAACGCCGAGACCGTCCCAGAGTCCTCACCTATTACAAGCGTTTTCGCTCCCAAGAGCATTTTTGCATCAGTAATCCCAACACCGGGCGCCGAGAGCGAGACCTCCTCGACCATCCCGAACTTCCGCCCCTGCTTGGCGTATCGCTGCAACTGACCATCGCTCCAGATGAGCAGTACATATTTCCCATCACCAGTCACGAAGATCCATCCGGGCAACTCTTCACGCCCCTCCATCTTGAACACGCTGGACCGGAGTTTCGTGCGTGGCGTCCCGCCCCCGAGAGGACGGATGGTCCGCACCGAACTGACCAACACCGTGCCATCTTCACGCAAAGCAACCAGTATCTTTTTCCCGCCCGGATCAACACGAAAATCAATCCCGCGAACCGCCCCCGTACCTTCTTTGAGATCGAACAGATCACCAAACTCGTGCTCGAGCACAACCCTGCGCCGCCCGGTTGCGATGTGCTCGACATACCCATTTTCAAGGGTCTCGACGCGGCGTTCATCTTGTTGCAAGGCCTCAATAGAATCAAGCAACTCGGACGCAAACAAGAATGATCCGAGTTGAACCCGACCATCGGGGTACCCCAATGCGGCCAGTTCACCATTGCGGGCAATCGCCACCGCACTCGGCGACATGTTATCCACCCGAAGATCTATCTCGCCCGCAAAATCTCCATTCGGGAGCACGAGCGTGCGGACCACCCCATCGGTTCCGATCAGCCCCGCGCTCTGACCATACGGATCCATGACGACCCGTAAAGGCACGACCCCGCGTACCACGCCTGCGTCCTTGGTGCTGTGCCCCCCACCAACAAACAAAGGCATGACGACCCATGCAAGATAAAAACAAATACCAAGAACCGCAGCAAGCACCACCAACCCGCCGGCGGTCACCACAAACTCCGCCGCGGAATCCATCGCGTGGAGCCTGCGTGATGCTTTGCGTCGTTCTGTGTCCTGCATGTTCTGCATTATGGGATCGGCACATCAAATGAAATGGAAAACGGATGAACACCGCTCCCCATACTACTCAGTTTTTCGACCAGCGTGCTTGGTCAAACTCAGAAACCTGCCTCGATCTTGAGCATCTCAAGATCCTCACGCGCGATCGAACTCGGCACCGGGAAATACCCATCCTTGAGCACGATCTCTTGCCCCTGCTTTGAGAATACAAGCCTCAAGAACTCCGCTCGCAATGGATCACTCACCCCTACACGCGGATCGGCGTTGATGTACAGATACAAGAATCGTGCCAGTGGATACTCTCCCGAGTAGGAACTCTCCGCCGACGCCTCGACCATCTCGTCGCCCTCGTACGAAACCGCCAACGCCTTCACTCCGGCGGTCTTGTATCCGATCCCCGAATACCCGATCGCAAACTTATCATTCGTGATCGCCTGTACGACTGCGGATGATCCGGGCTGCTCCTTGACGCTCGCCTTGTAGTCGTTCCCCTGAAGCCCGATCTTCTTAAAAAACCCATAGGTCCCTGATGCCGAGTTCCGCCCGTACAAACCCACCGGTCGATTCTTAAACTCCGGATCATCCACACCAAGATCGCCCCAAGTCATGTCGTCTCCATCCACCGAAAACACCTCGGTAATCTGCTCGATGGTGATCTCGTCAAGCGGGCAATCCTTGTGCACATACACCGCCAAGCAATCGATCGCTGCCCTCACCGCGACGGGCTGGTACCCCTTGGCAGCCTCGAACTTATCCATCTCCGATGATTTCATCGCCCGGCTCATCGGCCCAAAGCTCGCCTGCCCCTCGATCAACGCGGGCGGAGCCGTCGATGACCCCTTGCCCTCAACCTCCACCTTAACCGACGGATAAAACCGACGAAACTCCTCGCCCCACAGCGTCATCAGGTTGTTCATCGTGTCCGAACCGATGGATTTGATATTCCCCGAAACCCCGCTCGTTGCTTCGTACTTCGGCAGGTTCGGATCGATCAAATCGTCCGCCGCCCCCACCGCCAACAAGGGCATCATCGCTCCAACAGCAATCAACACACACACAGACTTCATTCTTGAAAGACGCATCTGCAAACCTCCTCTTGGCGAACCCGAAAACACCAGCCCCCAGAATACACCAAGAGTACTACCCCCAAACGCACCAAATGAGCCCAGACTAGTCAAGCTTGTATGAAGACCGCCAAAGCGATTGCCCAGCACAGTTTACAAAGTATGAAGATTGGGTTAACCGCCCGCGAGATGCTCTTCGAGCGCAGAAATCAGCCCCGGATCATCCAACTCCGTCTTGGTTGAGAACCGATCCACAACCCGCCCATCTCGGGCAACGAGGAACTTCGTAAAGTTCCATTCTGGCTCGCCGCCAATCGGCGCAGGCTGGGCATTCAACTGCTTATACAGCGGAGCAACCTCGTCGCCCTTGACATGGATCTTGGCTGCCATCGGGAAAGTCACATCAAACTTGGACGAACAGAACTCAGCAATCTCTTCATTCGTGCCGGGTTCTTGGGCTCCAAAGTCATTGGCGGGGAACCCGATGACCACCAAGCCCCCGTCCTTGTACTTCCGATACAACGCTTCGAGCCCCTCGTACTGACGGGTGTACCCGCACTTGCTGGCCACATTGACCATCAGTACCACCCTGCCCTTGTATTGTTCGAGCGACTCGAGCTCGCCGCCGATCATTTCGACCGTGTGATGCAATACATACGCCTGATCTGGATTTGACATACTCGCCACTGTGTCCACCTCAACTTTCTGAACGACCTCTGAAGCCGGATCCTCCGTGACCATCTCTTCGCCCGACTCATGCACAAGGCCTCCGCCCGTGCACCCATTTAATCCCACACCGAGCAGAACGAAGCCCAGCCCAAGGATTGATTTCTGACTCATTCGACTGCTCATTCCGATGCCCCCGCTTCTATGATCTACTTCATGCCCAATGCTGATTCTAACACGCCGACAAGCCACGAGCAATCCTCTGCCCAACACGCTGTGATACTCCACCGTGTGGTCCGCTTTGAGATCAACCCCACAACCACTGGGTTGGGGCGGTACTACGAACTCGCAATCGCGTGCCAAGGCACACCCGACCAAGAAACCGGGTACCTCGTCGATATCCACGCCATCGATGATCTTGTCCGCACCCACCTCATCCCCATCATCAACGCCGCGTGCCAATCTGCACCGGAACCCTCCCCCGCTTCGCTGCTCCCCCAACTCTGGGCCGCTGCCAACGCCAACTTCAACCACCCCATCGTGTCGCTCACTTGGCAGCTCACGCCCATGAAAAGAATCGAAATGAATACCACCACCGCCTCAGACCATTTCGTGTTCCGCCAACGCTACGAGTTCTCCGCTTCGCATCGGCTCCACTCCGAGAAACTCTCCCCCGAGACCAACCGCCAAGTCTTCGGCAAGTGCAACAACCCCAACGGACACGGGCACAACTACACCGTCGAACCAACCCTTACCTTGCCCATCAACGATCACACCTGCACACACACCGCCGTCGACAGCATCGTCGAAGAGTTCATCCTCGCCAAGCTCGACCACAAACACCTCAACGCCGACTGCCCCAGCTTCGACCAGACCGCCGGAGGCGTCATGCCCTCGGTAGAAAACATCGCCAAGTACTGCTATCAGCAACTCCAAGCCCCCGCCGGTGGGCTCGCCGACGGCGCCGAACTTGTCAGCATCACCGTCTGGGAGACCGACCGCACAAGCTGCACCTATCCTGCAACCATCTAAACCATGACCACCGACCGCCCCATCAAGATCCTGATCATCCGCCCAAGCGCCCTAG
>JAESUL010000014.1 GCA_016763115.1 Phycisphaerales bacterium
CGATCATGGTGGGCATTCGACATTGAGCCTTTTTTAGAAGGGCAATATGCGATCCCCGGTTTCTCGGCGCAAGCCGGAAATGCGCTTGTGACAACCAAGCCCATGACGATTCCGGTGACTTCTGTTCTCTCGCAATCCGACCCCGCCGAGCTCGCTGCCCTGAACCCGCTCGTCATCGCGAGCGAACCGCGTGATCCGACGACTAGGCCGATCATGGGCATCGTCGTAGCTTTGGGCATCATTCTTGCTTTAGCAATCTTCTGGTTCACCCGCAAGCGTGAATCACTCACGACACCAACCCCGATTGAGCAACTCCATGCGATCGCGCAAGGCGAGTGCAAAAACGAATCCGACGCCTTGCAGCATGTCCATCGCGCACTGGTCTCACTGGGCAATCAACCTGATCTTGCGGCTATCCGAGTCAAATGCGAGCACACGCGGTTCAGCGACACCCCAAACAATGAACCCATCGCCCAATCGCTCGCAACCCAAGCACTCCAAAGCATGGAGGGCGTGTGATGGACTGGCGATTTGCACATCCTTGGGTTCTCGTACTCAGCGCGATCATCCCGATTATCTGGGGAATCGCTTACCTGCGTGAGAGGCGACGGAGCGGTGCGATGAGCCCGGTGATCTCGCGGGTCCGCGCGGCGGGCGGGTCAATGCGAACAAGGACGCGTTGGATGCCGTCGATACTTAAATCGCTCGCGCTGCTGTTGCTTCTTGGCGCACTCGCACGCCCGCAAGAGATCGTTGGCAACACAACCTCGCAACGCGACGCGATCGCACTCGAGCTGGTTGTTGACCGATCGGGATCAATGAACGACGCGGTCGTGTTCCACGGCAAGCGGACCAACCGGCTCGGGGCGGTCAAAGAAGTCGTCGAGCTTTTCGTCTTGGGCGATGGCGGTTCGCTCAACGGACGCGAAGGCGATCTGCTGGGATTGATTGTGTTCGGCACCTACGCCGACACGCTGATGCCGTTGACGCAATCGCACGAACCGCTCATCGAGGCGTTGCGTGCGGTCAAGGTCGCCGACGATGAACGAGAGAAAGCGACCTCGATCGGCGATGCGATTATGCTCGCCAGCGCAAGGCTCAAAGCATCCGAAGACGCGATGAAGAGTCAAGCGGATGACCCTGACTTTGTGTTCAAGAGTAAGGCGATCGTCCTGCTCACCGATGGTGAAAACTCCGCCGGGCAGTTTACACCAAACGAAGCGGCACAGCTCGCCGCCGACTGGGGGATCAAGGTCTACATCATCGGAATCCAGGGGGGGACATCGCAGGTTTTTGGCGGGTTGCGATTGGCAATGGGCAACGAAGTCAATGATCGAAAGATGACCCGCGTGGCAGAATACACCGGCGGCAAATACTGGGGGGTGCAAGATATCGAGGACCTCGCCCAGATCTATGCACAAATCGACGAACTCGAACGCACAACCATCACCATCAATGAATCAACATCCTACCGCGAACTGTACCAACCACTCGCCATCGGCGCATTGATCGGGCTCTCGCTAGCAACCATGCTCTCGGCGACCGTGTACCGGAGGAGCGTCTGATGGAAACACTGATGCCCAATCCGAGCGACTGGATTTTCGGTTCGTCTGTGTGGCTGTATGCGTTGTGGGGATTGCCCGTGCTCGCCTTGATTTGGTGTCTTGGTGCAAGGCTTGCAAGAATACAGCTCAACCGTTTCGCGGATTCTAATCTTCAGCATTCACTTGTTGGACGCCGAATCCACTGGTATTCGTGGTCCAGATCGGTTCTCTTGCTGATCACGCTGGCAACGATCATCATCGGTATCGCACGCCCGCAATCAGACCCCCACGATGTTGAAGTCGAGCTCAAAGGACGCGATGTGGTGTTCTTGCTCGATGTCTCTCGCAGTATGCTCGCCAACGATGTTGCACCCAACCGGCTCGAACGCGCCAAGCTCTGGATCAACGATCTTGTTGACGAACTGCAATCCGACCGCGTCGGGCTTGTCGCTTTCGCGGGATCATCGACTGTTGTTTCTCCATTGACCACCGATAAGTTGTTCTTCAAGCTCGCACTCGACGAACTCGACACGACCGCCGTTCCTGTGGGCGGCACCAACATCGGCGATGCGATCCGGCGGACCATGAGCATGGTGTTCACCGGCACCGATGAATCAGAGTTTGCTCACCGCGACATCGTGCTGATCACCGACGGCGAGGACCAAGAGTCATTGCCTGTGCGCGCAGCGCAGGCGGCTGGAGAAAAAGGTGTGCGGATCATCGCGATCGGTATCGGCAGCAAGGAGGGTTCGAATGTCCCTGCCGATCCAAAGAATCCAGACCGACGCAACGCCCAAGTGCAATCACGATTGCAGTCTGCGTCTCTCACGCAGATCGCCGCCGCCACACCCAACGGCGTGTACCTCGAAGTCGGCACCGGAACGATCGATCTCGCCAAGGTCTACCGCGATCTGATCGCTGCGGCGGATCAACGGACAATCGAAACCTCGCACACCGTGCAATACACCGAGCGGTTCCAGTTTTTACTCTGGATCGCGTTTGGAGCTTTCATGCTCGAAGCAATCGTCCTTCCAACACGCCAAAGGAGGAAGCCATGCACCACTATCTCGGCATCTTGATGAGCATTTTGTTCAGCGCATCGGCACTCGCAGTCGGCGATGATTCTGTCCCGCCCTCCATACTTCGGGTTGATGTTGTGCGCGCCCGAATCGCCCAAGCGGTCCAAGATGCCGATGAGAATCCCGAGCAGGCAATCGAAGACCTCCGTTCCATGCTCGGGCGAACCGACGATCCGCTACTCAAGGGGGTCGCGGGGTATGACCTTGGCGTGCTTGCTCATCAGCAGGGCGAGTTTGATATCGCGGCCCAACTTTATCGAGACGCCGATCGGCAATCAACCGATCCGACACTCCGCTCAAGCGCACGGTTCAACCTTGGGCATGCGCTGTATGCCAAGGCGCACGGGGGCGACGAGCCCGCATCAATTGATGATCTCAAC
>JAESUL010000147.1 GCA_016763115.1 Phycisphaerales bacterium
CAAACAACGAATCGCGATAAATTGACAACGAGCATCACTTATCGACCACCTATGCTCCCTCCATGCCCATCACCATCCTCTGCGCCATGCAACCCGAAGCCGACGCGATCATCAACGCCCTCAACCTCACTCCAAAGCCAACGCCATGGGCAACCAACCTCCCGCCAAATCTCTGGACGGGCGCCTCTGACTCTGCACCCATCACCCTCGTCACCAACGGCCACGACCCACGCACCAACGCCAACCTCATCGGCACCACGCCGGCAACATTGGCAACCCAACTCCTCATCAATCACCTCAATCCAAAGCAAATCCTCATCGCCGGCGCTGCGGGCGGCTGCTCGGAATCAACATCCATCGCCGAAGTCTTCCTCATCGAAAAAGCCTACCACCACGACCGCCGAATCCCTCTGCCTGAGTTTGCCGACTACGCCCACGGCCCCGAACCCCTTCACTGCACACCAGAACTCGCCGACATTTTCAACGCCCGCCCCGCCACGATCTCCACCGGCAACGCCCTCGACACCCTCGACCATGAACTCGATTTCTTCAAAGCGCACAACATCACCGTCAAGGACATGGAAACCGCCTCCATCGCCTGGACCGCATCTCTGCACAACACGCAAACAATCGCAGTTCGCGCAATCACCGATTTCTACGATCACCCAACCCCAGAAAACCAGTTCCTTGCCAACTTCGACCTCGCCCTCACCAACCTCGCCGATTCCATCGCCGCCGCCATCCCAAAGCTCCACAACCTTCTGTAAACCACCCTACTCTTCCTTCAAGGCCTCATCAACCGCCCGCCGCACAACATCATGGTCAAACCCCCGCCGTGCAAGCCTTCCCGACAACCGGCGCACCTTCTTCACATGCTCAAGCGAACTCGGCATGGACCGCGCCCCACTCATCGCAACCTTCAACGCATCGGCATACACATCCCGCTCGCCAAGCGCATCACCGATTACAAGATCCACAATCTCCGATGAAACCCCCTTCGCCCGCAACTTGGCTTCAAGCAATCGACGCCCGGCGGGTTTGCGCAGCAACTCGCGCCGAACCAATCCGCGTGCAAACATCTCGTCATCGAGTGCGCCGATCGAATCCATCTTCCCAACCGCCCAAATCGCGGCATCACGATCATGCCCGCGCCAGCAGAGGGTTCGTTCAAGATCTGATCGGCTTCGAGCGCTGAGCGTCAGCATCCGCATCGCTGACCGCAGCGCGTTCTGTCGTGTCATTTCCTCGAAAAGCGTACTGAACAACTCGGGTGTCCAACGCATATTCTTCTTTATTTCAAGCGTATTTCGTGTCTCGATCTTGATTCGACCGATGCGTTTGCCGTCCACGACGATCATGATTCTCGCGGTATCATCGCGGCAGACTGGTAGCCCGGTGATCTTTTCGGAGCCGTCGCGGCGAGGCGCTTGAGATTCACCTGAGGCGGCAATCGGCGTGGTTTGTGTTTTTTCGCATCCATCAACGCAGCCCGTCGAGGTACCCGGCGATCTCTGA
The DNA here is from genome assembly GCA_016763115.1 of Phycisphaerales bacterium. Taxonomy (GTDB): domain Bacteria; phylum Planctomycetota; class Phycisphaerae; order Phycisphaerales; family UBA1924; genus UBA1924. Next base: position 1,516 of record JAESUL010000147.1, read on the forward strand.
TATTCCTTGCGCATCGCCCACCCGCTTGGCGACTTCATGGCCCTTCTCTAGATACGCGATGGCATCGGGTTCGCGGTCGAGCGATTCGAGTGAACGGGCGATGTGGAAGTAGGCGTAGGTGTAGTCGGGATCGGCTTTGATGGTTTGCTCGAAATAATCTACGGCCTTTTCATGATCGTTTGCTTTGGCGTGTTCTTGGGCGATGCCGTAGAGCAAGAACGCATCGCCGGGTTCGAGGGCGAGTAGTTTTTCGAGTTGGGCGATGCTTGGCATTCGTGGTCCTTACTTGGAGTAATCGAACACGCCTCGCCCGGACTTGTTGCCCAATCGCCCGGCGGTGACGAGTTGTTTGAGCAACGGGCAGGCGAGGTAGCGTGGGTTGTTGAGCCCGTCGGCCATCACTTGCATGATGTGGACGCAGGTATCGAGCCCGATGAAGTCGGCGAGGCGAAGCGGGCCCATGGGGTGGGCCATGCCGAGTTTCATGATGTCGTCGATGTGTTCGGGCTCGGCAACGCCTTCCATCCAAGTATAAAAAGCCTCGTTGATCATCGGCATGAGTATCCGATTGGACACGAACCCGGCCCGGTCGTTGGCGGGGACGGCGACCTTGCCCATCGCTTGGGCCATCGCGATTGTGCGGGTGGTGGTTTGTTTGGAGGTTGCGAGCCCGTTGATGACCTCGACGAGTTTCATGATTGGTACGGGGTTGAAGAGGTGCATGCCGATGAAACGGTCGGCGGCGTCACCGACGCTTGTTGCCAGATCGGTGATCGAGATCGAGCTGGTGTTTGTTGCCAGGATGGGATTGCCTTTGACCTCTTTGACGAGTTGGGAGAAGATTTGTTTTTTGACATCGGCGTTTTCAACGACGGCTTCGATGATGATGTCGACGTCGAGAATCGGCTCCATGTTATTGGCGTAGGTGATGCGTCCTTTGGCTGCGTCCACATCCTCTTGGGACATGCGCCCTTTTTCGACCGCGCGTGAAAGGAGTTTGTTGTGCAGTGCGGTGCAGCGATCGAGTGCGTCTTTGGAGAGGTCGAAGACGACGGTTTCAAAGCCACCGACTGCGGAGATTTGCGCGATTCCGGCGCCCATCTGCCCTGAACCGATGATGCCTACTTTTTTGATGGCGTGGTCTGGATTGCTCATGATCTGCTCCTCAATAATGGTCTTTGCCCGCGAGTAGAGAATATATGCAGGGGCGGCGGAGGCTTCCTTGGCGGTCGCGGGGTCTACAGTTGTTGCTTGACTGATCGTCGCTCCAATCCTGAGAATGAGTCCGGTGACGGTGCTCCGTTGCGTCCCGATGAGACGCCTTATTCGGACAGCGGCAAAGAGGAGATGGTCGTTGGACCGACCACGATTACGCCGGCCAAGATGGCGGATGACGAGCGGTTCAAGACGGGGCGGTTGGCGGGGCTTTCGATGTGGTCGGCGATTTTTATACTTGCCTGGCCGGTGATTATTGAATCGATGCTCAACTCGCTTGTTGGGCTTGTGGACACGAAGCTGTCAGCGGGGCTCGAGGATGGTGTTGCGGCGACCGATGCGATCGGGGGCGCGAGCTACATCATGTGGCTTATGGGATTGGTGTTCATGGCGCTGGGTGTTGGAGCGACGGCGTTGATCTCGCGGTCGATTGGCAAGGGACGGGTTGGGGTTGCCAATGTGGTGCTTGGGCAGACGCTGACGCTTTCGATGATCTCGGGCGTGGTTGTTGGGATATTGGTTTGGGTGCTTGCGCCGGGAGTGACGGTGCTCTTAAAGATGACGCCTGAGGCGACGGTTCTGTTTACGGAGTACATGCGGATCATTGCGATCGGTGTGCCTGCGGCGTCGGTTTTGTTTTCGCTGATCGCGTGCTCGCGGGGTGCGGGGGATTCGGTATCGCCGATGAAGGTGATGATTGTTCGCAATATTTTCAACATGGTGATTAGCTGGGCGTGTTCGGGGGTGGAAATCTTCGGGATGGTCAGCCCGCTTGGTTTAGATTGGGGCGTTTCAGGAATTGCACTCGGGACGATCCTTGGCGATCTTGCGGGGGCTTTGTTTATCTTGCACAAGGCGAGATCGGGAACATGGGGGATTCAACTCAAGGCGATCCGAATGCGCCCGCATACGCATACAGTGATCCGGCTGGTCAAACTCGGCATACCAAACTTCATGGAGACCTTTGGGCTGTGGGTTGGCAACTTCTTTATTATCGCGTTTGTGGGGTTGCTCGGGGCGCAGATGGCGACGGAGGGGTTGCTCGGGGCGCACATCATCGGGATTCGCATCGAAGCGTTTAGTTTCATGCCTGGGTTTGGCGTCGGGATGGCGGCGGCGACGCTTGCAGGGCAGTACCTCGGGATAGGTCGCCCAGATCTGGCGAAGAAAGCGGTATGGCGGTGTACGCTGATCGCAGCGGGGATGATGGGGTTCTTTGGGATTCTGTTGATGGTGTTCCCATGGCAGATCACAGCGATGCTCTCGACGCAGCCGATCCATTTGCAGGAGGTGCCTTCGCTTTTGGTTGTGTGCGGGGTTGTGCAGATCCCGTTTGCAGTTGGGATTGTGCTTCGCGCGGCGATGCGTGGTGCGGGCGATGTGAAGGTTGTGATGGCGTTGACTTGGACGGCGACTTATGGGGTTCGGCTGCCTTTGGCGTATTTTCTCAGCGGCGTGGATATCCCGATCCCCGATTTTCTCGGCGGAGGGATGGTGATGAATCCGGATCTGCCTATGCAGTGGTTTGGGCTTGAGCCCGGGCTGACGATGCTGTGGATCGCGTTGTGCAGCGATATGGTGATCCGGGCGGTGTTCTTTGCAATGCGGTTTTTCCAGGGCGGGTGGGTGAAGGCGAAGGTTTGAGAAGAAGTTGGCTCAGGAAGAAGACGGGCTGGAAGCCCATCGCACCGGAAGAAAATCGCCATCCGACACGACCTAGTATTGTGGGCGCAAAGCAGCGCGAAGGAGATTCTCATGGCCAAGACACTCGGAACCGCGACGACAGAGTTTGAGAAGATGGATCGGTGTGGTGATTTGGATCATCGCCCGCGGGTTTTGCTGGGCAAGATGGGGCTCGATGGGCATGACCGGGGGGTCAAGGTGATTGCGCGGGCTCTGCGGGATTCGGGTGTGCATGTGATTTATTCGGGGCTTTGGCAGACGCCGGCGTCGTTGGCGATCTCGGCGCGCGATGAGGATGTTGATGTGATCGCGGCCTCGATGATGAGCAACTCGCATCTGGTGCTTGGGCCGAAACTGATCGGCGAGTTGAAGGCTTCGGGGCGATCGGATATCCCGGTGCATATGGGCGGGATTCTGCCTGCGGAAGATATCGAGAAGTTGAAAGAAGCGGGTGTTGATCGGTGCTTCCCGACCGGGACGGGGC
>JAESUL010000148.1 GCA_016763115.1 Phycisphaerales bacterium
CTTGCCCTGTTTAATGCTGCCGATCCGGCGGCTGATCTGGCGGCCCCTTTCGGCACCTTCAACCTCCAAGATGTCTTCGCCTACCTCGCCCTGTTCAATGCAGGATGCCCCTAACTCGATTGTTCTGGACAATTTAGATCTCCTGAGAAACCTGGCCGGACCGGGTTTTTCTTCTTTTTTGTCAATCTGGGTATTCTCGATGGGCTCTGGAGCAAACAAGTCGATGAATTGATGGAATGTTCGGCAACCCGAGCGTTCATCGGAGCGAATACTTCACCAGAGGCATTCGCCTCTGGTACTGTTTTCCACACTGGGGGTATGTTCAGATCCCCGAAACAGCTTTTGTACCACAAATTGTCCCTGAGGAGAGATCAATATGAATCGCTTTGCGTGTGCGTGTCTCGTCGGTGCATTGAGCACCGTTGCCAATGCCCAACTTACCACCCAGCAGGTGGCGTCGGGCATTGATCGCCCGGTGTTCATGACCCACGCGGGTGATGGATCGGGGCGTCTGTTTATTATCGAGCAAGAAGGACAGATCCGAGTTCTCCAAAGCGACGGCACGCTCTTGGCTGCCCCGTTTATGGATATTGATTCAATAGTCGTTGGTGGGAACAGTGGCGGCGACGAACGCGGGCTCCTTGGGCTCGCATTCCATCCAGACTACGCCAACAACGGCAAGTTCTATGTTGACTACACCGGCGCCGGCGGGCACACCCAACTCGCAGAGTACACCCTTGCTGATCCCAGCGTCAATGTCATGACCGCGACAGACCTCGGCACGAGGCGCCAGATCATGCAGATCATCCAGCCATTCTCAAATCACAACGGTGGATGGATCGGATTCGGACCCGACGGCTACCTCTATGTTGTCTCCGGCGATGGCGGCGCTGCCAATGATCCGGGCGACCGGGCGGGGGACCTTCTCGAACGCCTCGGCAAGTTGCACCGCATTGATGTTTCGGGTGCCGATGATTTCCCGGGCGACAGCAAGCACAACTACGCTATCCCTGCTGACAATCCGTTTGTTGGCGACGGTGGCGGCGTACACGAATCTATCTGGAACTACGGGCTCCGCAACCCGTGGCGCACAAGTTTCGATTCGATGACCGGCGATCTGTGGATCGCTGATGTTGGACAGTTCAGTTGGGAAGAAGTCAACTTTGAGGCTGCCGGCGGCAGCGGTGGGCATCACTACGGGTGGCGCTGCCGCGAGGGATTCAATCCCGCGGTCGCCGACTGTGCAGGATCAGATGAACCATTCTATGAGCCCATCCACGAGTACGGGCACGGACCCGATTGCTCGGTCACCGGCGGGTATGTCTACCGCGGGTGTGAACTCGGCGAAGCCTACCAGGGCAAGTACTTCTTTTCTGATTACTGTGGCGGACGCATCTGGACGCTCGACCCAACCAACGGGTACGCACGCACAACCGAGTTTAACACTGGGTTCAATGTTTCAAGTTTCGGGCAAGATGAGGATGGCGAAATCTACATCGCTGACCTCTTCGCTGGGCGGGTCTTCAAAATCATCGACCCAAACGCACCCGATGACAACGACAACGGCATCATCGATACCTGTGAGTCCTTGGGGTGCAACAGCGCCGATCTCGCTGAACCACTCGGCACACTGAACCTTCAAGATGTCTTCGCCTACCTCGCACTTTTCAACGCCCAAGACCCCGCAGCCGATCTGGCGAATCCGATCGGGATACTAAACCTTCAAGATGTCTTTGCCTATCTTGCCGTTTTTAACAATGGGTGCCCGTAAACACCCGTATCTTCCGAATCTAAACGATCTTACCAAAACCCCCTTGATTCTCATGGGGGTTTTTTAGTACCCTGTACCGAGGGTCTGGTCCAACATGGGGGATTAGCCTGTCTAAAAAACATTGAAAAGGGGAGAAAAATGAATACTCAAAATATCCGTACGCTGTCGGTATCTGCACTAATCGCTGCATCAGGCATGGCCTCCACCGTGCAGGCCGCTGATTGGGCGGCTGCTGTTAATGGCAACTGGAATGATGTTGCCAACTGGTCGCCGGCCGATATCCCCAACTCGATCGGTGAAGATGCCAATCTTGGACTCGCCGGGGTATACACCGTCTTCGTCACCAACAACTTCTCGATCGGTGCGTTGAACATTACCAACGCCGACGCGATTGCCTCGCTCGGGAGCAACTCGCTCACGCTCAGTGGTGCCATGCTCAACCAGGGCACATTTATTGTCAACGATAACGGGAACACCCTCAACTCCCTGCTCCGCTTTGATGCCGACACAATGCTCATGGGTTCTGGCTCGGTGATGCTCAATGGTACCGGCTCCACCAACGACGCCACCATCGGCGCCAATGGCGGGTTCACGCTCACGCACGCATTCGGGCACACCATTCACGGCAGCGGCGAGATCGTTGGATCAATGGTCAACAGCGGCTTGATTATTGGTGACATGCCCGGCGCTCCGGGGCTTTCAAACAATGGAAACATTGTCCAGACCGCAACAGGTATGTTTGGTGCCGACACCGGAGATGCCCGACTCTTCAGCGGCTCTTCCATCACAGGCGGCGAACTCTTCACAATCAACGGCGGAAAGATTGTGGTCAACAGCGGCGCCCCCAGCATTGGCGATATTCTCAACTCAGGAGATATTGATGTCCCGGGCGGCAGCTTCACGCTGGCGATCTCTGATGCTGTGACCAACAATGGCACTATCACGCTCAACTCGACCGACCAGATCTTCAACGCGACCCTCCGCTTTGATGCCAGCATCTCGATTACCGGCAACGGAAATGTACTGATGAATACCTCGGGCAACTCAAACGATGCCCTGGTTCTTGCCCCTGACGGGATCACCGGCACCATTGGTTCCAACCAAACAGTTGAAGGTTCGGGCCAGATCACAGGCGCCGCTCCTACCGGCAATATCCACAACACAGGTGTTATCAACGGCAACGATGCCTCGGGTGCCGCACTTATTCCTTTCGGCAACCACACCGGCACCGGCACCTACCGCTCGGATGATGGAATCCTTGGGCTTGGCAGTGGTGTGGTGATGAATGGCGGAACCTTCGAAACATCGGGGACCGGGATCGTCGATACCATTTCGAGCCCGGTTTCTATCGCTGGAATGGTCAATAATGGGCAGATGGGCATCCGGGGGCAAGGACACTTTCTCTCATTGATTGGTCCACTGACAAACAACGGCGATATCCTCATTAACTCAACCAATCAAGTCTTCAACGCCCACCTGACTGCTGATGTGACCGTAACCATCTCGGGCACCGGAACCACCACCATGCAGTCGCCCAGCAATACCGGCGATGCCAATATCCGTGCAACCGATGGGTTCACCATGACCTTTGGAAGCGGGCAGACTGTCCAAGGGGCTGGTCTTGTCGAAGGGCGAGGCGCCACCGGCACCATCCACAACAACGGCACCTTCATCGGAAATGATCCGGTCCTCCCGCTCGAAATGCGCGGCAACCACACCGGCACCGGCACCTACCGTGCTGACAACGGCGTACTCGGACTGGCCGGCGGTGTAACGATGGATGGTGGCACCTTTGATTCCTCAGGCACCGGTTCGGTCGAAGCACTTTCTGGTACAATCACCATCAGCAATATCGCCAACAATGGGCAGATGGGAATCATGGGTCAGGGTGCCACTGTTGACATGCTCACCAACTTCACCAACAACGGCACCATCAATATCAACTCAAACAATGCTATTTTCAACGCCACCCTCCAGGCCAGTGCGGATCTCACTATCGATGGTGCCGGCACCATCACTATGCAGTCGCCCAGCAATACCGGCGATGCACGGATCCTTCCCAACGGGTTCGCCCTCACCATTGGCTCTGGGCAGACCATTACGGGCTCAGGGGAACTTGATGGCACCATGACCGTTGAAGGCACGATCGATCCCGACGGTGCCCCTCTGCGTCATATTGATGCTGACCAGATGACGCTCACCGGAACCTCGACCATCATCGCCGACCTCGGCGGGTTGCTCGGTGGCGAGTTCGATCGCATCCTTCTTAGCGGCAGCGACACGCTCGATCTCGGCGGTGCC
>JAESUL010000149.1 GCA_016763115.1 Phycisphaerales bacterium
ACCTCGGCGATCAACACCAGTTTCCCGATGCAGCCCGGCGATCGCGAGCCGATCGCGAGGGGCAAGAGTGAATCGCTGATTCTGGTGCAGGTGCCCAAGCAGTTCAGCAAGAACCATGCGGAGTTTATTAACCTGCTCACGCATGTGACCATCGACCAGTCCTACCCCGAGTTGCACGCTCGGAGGTACGCCATGACACTGGTGAACAATACCGATCTTTCCAGCGATATGTCGTGGTGCCTGCAGGCGATGGGCAAGCGGTCGCTGCCGTTTTTGCTTGATATATATGATTCACCGGACAGCACCCCACGCTTGGCGGCGTTGCGGGCGGGGGCTGCGCTCAATGATCCGCGTGCTGCCAAGGCGCTCGAAGACATCGCGGTCAATGGGCCCGAGAATCTGCGGACCGATGCGATCGAGTTGCTCAGCCGAATCAACGGTCGCCCGACAATCGACCGGACACTGCGATCATTGCTGGAATCCGAGGAGTTTTCTATCCGCGTTGAGGCGTACGAGGGGCTTGTCAAGCGTGCGATCAACTCTCGCAAGCGTCAGATCATCAACCAGATTGCCAGTTCGGACGCTTACTCTACGCCGAATCTGAGCATGTCGCAGATCGATGTGCTCGCCAAGAGTTGGCTGCCTTCTGATCCGATCCGAGGCGTAAGCCGACAGATGGTCGCCAAGAAGTTCTTCCTCGATATCGTGCCCTACGGCGAGCCATTGATCTATGTGACCCAGCAAGATGTTCCGCGGATTGTGCTCTTTGGACGCAACCTCGAGATCCAACGCCCGTTGCTTGCCTCGGCGTGGTCGGACCGGCTGATGATCACCGCGGATTCGTCGACTGATGATGTTCGGCTGTACTACCGCAACAATAAAACTAGGCAAACAATCATCAACCAGGACACCCCCACCTCGCTGCCCGAGTTGGTGAGCTACTTTGCCAATGACCATTCGACCAACGAGTTCAAGTCCGGGCTCGGGATGTCGTACTCGCAGGTTGTTGGCGCACTCTATGAGTTGCACAGCGACAAGGGGATCGCCGCTGGATTTGCTACCGAGCAGGATCGGCTCTTGGCGGATCTGCTCAACTCGGTGCGAGGCGAAGAGATCGAGATCCGCCCCGAGACACCCGATGGGATGACGACGCTGGTGCCGATCAACAATCCAAACGCGCCTGTTATTGATCGCAAGGATTCGCTCCGCACCACACGGCGGACGCTGCTTGTCCCGGTCAACCCGCCTTCGGATGATGAAGAGGACGACGAGGAAAACACCAACGAGCCGGTCTCTCACGCGGAGTAGTGATCGTAATCACGGGTTGAGTTTAGATCCCTTTGCGGAGTGCTTCGGCTTGGCGGACCAGCATCCCGACCTCGCTTGCGAGCGTTGAGATCGCTTGGTCGACGCCGTTCTCCATGAGTACCTTGGAGTTGATCGGGGTGCCGTAGACGACGGCCATGGATTTGTTGAAGAGCCTGGGGAACTTTCTGGTTCTCGGCCAGGCACGGTACGCCCCGGCGATCCCGACGGGGACGACCTGGCAATCTGTTCGTTTGAGCAGCACGCCGATGCCGCGTTTGAACTCGTGCATCTTGCCGTCGGTGGTGCGTGCGCCCTCGGGGAAGACGAGCATCATTTTTCCGTCTTTGAGTTTGGCGATCGTTGCTTTCATTGCGGCGGTGTCGCCCGCCCCCTGCTTGATCGGCGACGAGTTGAGCAGACCGATCACATACCCGAACGGACGAAAACGAAAGAGCCCCTCGCGGGCGAGAAAATCTGCATGGCGGTGACGGACAAAGACCGTCACGATCGGCGGGTCGAGAAAGGATTGGTGGTTGGCGATCAGCAGCACCGGGCCCGAGCGGGGAATATTCATCACGCCGCGCCGGCGGAGCCGGAAGATGACCCGCATAATCAACAGCGAGCACTCACGGAAAGCATCGTAGAAGAACATCCGAGGGAGAGAAGAGCCGGGATGGTGCGCGCGGTACCTGGTAAGCATGGGCAAGTATTGGGCGCGGACTATGGTCCGTCGAGCATCGAGGCGATCCGCTCTCGCGAATAGCGTTCAAGTGTATCGACGACTTCTTCGAGCGAGAGGGTCGAGGTGTCGACGCGGATCGCGTCCTCTGGGCACATGAGCGGGCCGTCTGAGCGTGTTGAATCCATACGGTCACGCTTGACAATCCGCTCGCACATTTCTTGAAGATCTACTACATCGCCCCTTTTGGCGAGTTGGTGGACCCGTCGGCGGGCGCGGACCTCTGGGTTGGCGTCGAGATAGAACTTGACCGCAGCGTCAGGAAAGACGACCGAACCCTGATCGCGTCCCTCGGTCACGAGCCTTGGGTGCTGGGACCCGATGACACGCTGCTTGCGGACCATGTGGTGGCGGAGGTCAGCGATAGAAGCAACGAACGAGACCACTGCGGTGACATCCGCCTGACGGATACGGTGGTCGATGGGGTTGTCCCATGCGAGGATGGTTGGGGGGTCTTGGGACCAGTCGAAGTGCAGGTCGGCGCCGAGTACGGCGGAGATGAGTTCGCCGGTTTCTTGACGATCGATGTTGCGGTCGATGAGGATGGCCGCAGCGGCGCGGTACATCGCGCCGGTGTCGAGAAAATCGAGCCCGAGGCGGGCAGCGAGCATCTGCGAGACGGTGGACTTGCCGGTTCCTGCGGGGCCGTCGATGGTGATGATGACTGGGCTATCAACCGACACCGCTGCCCCCATTCTTGGTTGATTGGAAACGATCTGCGGTTCGGCGCTGGTCATGCGATCCCCCTATGGATCTGTCACCCTGCAATCGACTCATAGGCCGACTCCAGAGCATCGCGGCTTTGCATTGCTCCAAGTGTACCATCTCCCCCCCCCGGTAGTCAATAGCAATGTTGCCATCAAATCCAACTGCTGCCAATGCCTGGACCATCGGGACCAGATCAAGGCCCTCGTGGACCGGGGCAGGGACGTCCATCATGCCCTGGAGCTCGGCGGCAAGCGCATCGAGCCCGGTCAGTCCCTCTTCGAGCGAATCGGGCGTTTTTTCGGCGTTCTCGTCCGCTACCAACTCTGAAAAACCGAGTGTGGTGGCGTTGACCACCGAGGCGTAGGGCGTCAGACGACGCAGGTACCCTGCGGGATCGCCCGAGTTGTACGCGGATTGAAAATCTGGGAGGGTTCCGATACGGAACCCTCCGATGCCCTTGATCAACTGCGTGAGGCGTTCGGGGTCCTCGGTCAGCCCGGATGTCGGGGCGATGAGGATGTTGATATCGACGGAATCGGCGTGTTCGAGGATCTGTTTCATCCGCATGACGCACTGATCGAAGTTCTCGTCGGTGTCTTTGGACTTGATCGAAATCGAGGCCGAGTTGCACCCGAGCAGCGTCGCGGCGGTGATGACCCGCTTGGCCCGATCGACCCCGGCGTCGGCCTTGGCACCGCGAAGATCACCGAGGGGGAGAGAATCCATCTGCGAAAGCAGCAAGCAGGTGCACCCGACACGGTCGCCGGTGTCGCGGATTTTTTCGAGATCCGATCGCCCTACACCCGCGAGCAGGTCGGTTGAGAGGTTTAGTGCGCTCAGCCCAAGGTGCTCGACGGTGTACTTTGGGAGGTCAACAAGGGCGATCGCACGCTTGCCTCGGCGTTTGAGTACATCGCGGATTGAGTTGACATTCAACGAATAGAGCATGCGATCGACTGTAGGCACCCGATTGCATGGGCAGGGCTGGGAATTTCAACGATGAAACATTGGCCGTTGGTGTACTGGGGCGTTTGAGCGGGCCTATGCTGGGCAAACCCGTGAAGGAGAAAACGATGGGCGCACCGACAGATCGCTTGTACACAGAATCACACGAATGGCACAAGGTCGATGACCAGATCCTCACCATCGGGTTGACCACCTACGCGGTCGATCAGCTCACCGATGTCACCTTTGTCGAGATGATGGAGGTCGGCACCGAGATCGAGCCGGGCGAACCGGTCGGCGAGGTCGAATCCGTCAAAACCACATCGGATATCTATTCCCAAGCGGGCGGCGAGATCGTCGAGGTCAATGAGGCACTCACCGAGAACCCCGAACTGGTCAACAACGATCCCTACGGCGATGGTTGGCTTGTCAAGCTCAAGATCATCGACAAGGGGAATCTGGAACAGTGCATGGACTCGGACGACTACGACGCTTCGATCAGCTGATATCGCCCGGCCGTGAATTCAATAGAGGTTGTCATGATTCGATGCGTGGGTGTGCATAAATCGTTCGCGATCGGGGACCGGAAAGTCCACGCGCTGCGTGGGCTGGATCTGGAGATCACCGAGTCGGGGTTCTATGGCATCATGGGGCGATCGGGGTGCGGGAAATCAACACTGCTGCATCTGATGGCGGCGATGGATCGACCCGACAGCGGCGAGATCTTTGTCTCGGGCAAACCCGTCCACGCACTGAGCGAACGCGATGCAACCATGTATCGTCGGCGTGATATCGGTGTCGTATTCCAGGCGTTCAATCTTATCCCCACCATGAACGCGCTCGAGAATGTGCTGTTGCCCGGATTGCTGGGCGGTGACAACACCAAAGAACTCGCCAAACGGGGGATGGAACTGCTCGACCTGCTCGGGCTCGACGATCGCAGCACGCACCGCCCCGAGGCGTTGTCGGGCGGCGAACAACAACGCGTGGCGATTGCTCGCGCGTTGCTGTACAAGCCCGCGGTGGTGTTTGCTGATGAGCCGACGGGGAATCTTGATTCGCAATCGAGTAATCTGGTGTGGGCATTGCTTGCGCGGATCGCTGACGAGCAGCAGATTACCGTGGTGATGGTGACCCATGAAATCGAGGCGGCCAAGCATTGTTCTAAGGTGTTTGTGATGGCCGACGGGACCATGCGGGGCGTAATAGATACCAACGAAGAAGGAGGGCTGGATGCGGGCGGAATTGCGACTCGCACGCAGCATCTGCTCGGCGCGTCCGAGTAGGCTTCTCCTGCTCTCGGCGGCTGTTGGGCTGTCGGTGGTGCTGGTGACGGCGATCGCGTGCGCGATGGCGTCGATCAACGCTGCCTTTATCGCCCAACTCAACACGCAGGTCGGCACCGCAGAAATCCGGGTCCAGGCATCGAGCGGCAAATCGATGCCCATCGGGGTACTCGATGAAGTGAACAAATGGGAAGGTGTTGAGCATGCACTGCCCAGGCTCAACGGGACGCTCTCGCTGGTCATCAAACTGTCGACGATGAAAAAGATCGGACCCGATGAGTTGCCCGGCGGGTACCGTGCAGTTGATGTCCGGTACGCGACCAATAGCTTTGTCAAAGGCACAGACCCCGCACTGGAAATCGGATCACGCACACCCAGACTCATCGACGGGCGCCATGCAACCGGGCTGGGCGAGATCGTCATCGACGCACGGATCGCCCAGCGATTGAGTTATGTCTACGCCAGCGCGGCATCAGAGGGTGAA
>JAESUL010000150.1 GCA_016763115.1 Phycisphaerales bacterium
GTCGTTCGGGCCGCCAATGAGCGGACGGAGCGTGCCTGCATCGAGACACTCCGCTCTGGGCTGCCCTGCGAGTCGCAATGCGTGGTGATTCACGAGCGTCCGTTCTCGAACGCGGTTCGTCGGGCGTTTGAGATCGGGATCGAGTCCGCCCGTCCGTGGCTGATCGCTGTTGATGCGGATCTGTTGTTGCTCGACGATGTTGTGTGCCGAATCCGTGAGGTGTGTGGCAAGATGGCGCCCGAGGCGTTCTGCGCGACGCCGTTGTTCTTGTGCAATACACTCGGCGGGCTGGCAACGCGCGGGCTGCATTGTTATCGTGCATCGCTGCTCGACGAAGCACTCAGAGCGACACCAAATGCCAAAGAACCGCTCCGCCCAGAGAGTGCAATTCAAGACGCCATGCGCCAACGCGGGTACACCCGCGAGTGCTACGCCAAAGTCTTTGGATTACATGAATACGAGCAGTCCTATCGGCATCTGTATATCAAATCCATGCTCCGCGCACGCAAAGAGGGTGATCCATTTATGCTCATGAAGCGGCTTCGTGACGCCCAAGAAGAATCCAACGATGCGACGGTTGCGCTGTGGGGATTTGAGGATGCGCTGGCGGGTGAAAATCTGCCAGACGAATATGACTGGGATGCGTTGTACCCTTTGTTTGAAGGGCGAATGCGAGATCATGGGCTTCAAGAGAAGCCCGCGTTGGATTGTCCGAGTGTTGACAAACTTGTGCGAGATCATCTCCACTCGCACGATTATCGAGCCGACATGATGACGCTCCCATGGATCCGTGAGATCCTTGATTTTGCGCACGGAGCAAGCGGCGCGTTGGAGTACATCGAGCGTCCGCCGCTCTCGGATCGCTACCGGGCCCGAGTGTAAGTATGTGCGGAATTGTTGCCATCATTGACGAGCGGAAACTCGACCAGAAAACCACCCAATCGCCCGCATGGTTAGGATGTATGGATCGGCTCGCACGGCGCGGACCCGATGGGTCGGGGAGTTGGACGAGCCCATCGGGGCACGCTGCGCTCGGGCACACCCGGCTTGCGATTGTTGATCCCAGTGAGCGTGGGCACCAGCCGATGACCGATGCCGATGGGCAGGTATCGCTGAGTTTCAACGGCGAGATTTACAACGCACCACAACTCCGCGATCAACTGATCCAACTCGGGCACCGGTTCAACTCAACCTGCGACACCGAGGTGCTCTTGGCGGGATGGATGCACTGGGGACGCGAGATTATCGAACATATCCGGGGGATGTTCAGCTTTGTAATATGGGATGACCGGGCCCGCGAGGTCTTTGCGGCTGTAGACCACTCGGGCATGAAACCGCTTGTTTTTAAGCATGAAAATGGGCGGTTGATGATTACATCGGATGCCGACGCGATGCGTGCGCTGACCGAGAAGAATGAATCATTGAATCCGACGGCACTCCGTCATGTGCTCACGCTGGGGTGTTGTCCATCGCCGATGACCATGTTGACCGGAATCGAGAAACTACGGGGCGGGCACACACTCTCGTGGAAACTTGGTGGTCGTGTTCGGATCGAGCGGCACTGGTCGCCGCCGGAGAACATGCTTGTTTCGTCGATAGACGAGCACGCATTCAAGGATTTATGGGAGCGTGTGATCAGCGATCACTTACTCAGCGATGTGCCCGTCGGTGTGTTTCTCTCCGGCGGGCTTGATTCAGCATCGGTCACTTCTGCAATGACGAGGGTTGGTGCCCGCCCGCGGTGTTTTACGCTTGCGATGGAGGGCGAAGGCGACGAGAGCCGCGATGCAAATCGTGTCGCGAATCGGCTTGGGCTTGAATGTGATATTGCCGACGCACGATGGGATTTGGCAGATGAACTCGGCGTGTACGCCCAAGCGTACGACGAGCCGCAGTCGCATTCGGCGTTGCTCACGCAAACGCGGATCTGTGCGCACGCATCGCGACATGTAAAAACACTCCTCGGCGGCGACGGCGGCGACGAGGCGTTCGGGGGGTACCTCTGGCAACGCGAAACGGGGAAAGGCTCTTGGGAATCGCTGCACAAAGACGATAAACTCCGCAGCGAATCGGGCGAACTCTCCAAGATCATTGGGCACGCTGACGCGCCCGATTGTGCGAGAAATCATGCTTCAAATGTGTTTGGAGCACACTCATTTATCCACGGGTACCTCTCGCGTGTGTTCCCCGGATTTCATCCGGCGGAAGCGTGCGCACTGACGCAGAGCATGGGCGATCAATACAACGAGCACACGGCGGTGGAATGGTTGATCGGCGAGGACCGTCCGCAGCTTGAGCACCTCCGCCGGGTGCAACGGCTCGACCTTGTTGGCTTTTGCGCCAACTCGATCTTGCCGAAGATTGATCGGGGAAGCATGCATTTCGGGCTTGAGGTTCGTTCGCCTCTGCTCGACCGGCGACTGCTCGAATACGGGCTCGCCGCACCGGTCACTCCCGGCGAGATGCTTGGTGACGCGAGTTTGAGCCGTCCCCATCTTCGGCGATACGCAGCGAGTGCTCTCGGCGATGCGTTTATCAATCGCCCAAAGCAGGGTTTTAGCCTTCGATTAAAGGGCGAATGGGAACAGTGGACCATTATCAGCAAGGCTGTCAATCGATCAAGGCTTGTCACCGAGGGGTATCTCCGTGAAGATTGGAGATCGTTCATCCCGCACAGAGCAGTTTATAAGTTGCGCTCGATTTGCATGCTCAGCGCGTGGGCGGAGTCTCGGTTGTAGCACCACTAGCAAATCGTTTGGCGACAAATGCGAGCATCTGCTTGGCGAACCCTTCCATTGTGTACACATCGGGCAGGGTTGTTTGTGCGGTGCTTCTCTTCTTTTCACGCCATACCGAATCATCAATCGCGTGGATGAGTAGATTCTCGAATCCTTGTTCTGTTGCGAAGAACAAACCGCTCATCGCACTGAATCTTGCGGTGTTTTCTCTTTGGGCGGGCGATTGATCGGACTGAAT
This sequence comes from Phycisphaerales bacterium, assembly GCA_016763115.1. Lineage (GTDB taxonomy): Bacteria > Planctomycetota > Phycisphaerae > Phycisphaerales > UBA1924 > UBA1924. Next base: position 2,977 of record JAESUL010000150.1, read on the forward strand.
CGCGGCCTGAACTTTGGACATCGGCCATTGGATCATCGATTCGACAAACTCGTTTTCGCTGCACACGCCAA
>JAESUL010000151.1 GCA_016763115.1 Phycisphaerales bacterium
AACTCCTCCTCAGCAAGGCTTGTTTTATTGGTTAGCCACAAAGCAAGCGGGCTCACCGTGGCGATTTATACTGGTAGGCGCCCTTTTGTCAGCCCTTTGTGTACCATGGATCCTTCAATTGGGCATCCGCGGGGATATCACCGCACTGACGGGCGAGATGGACCGCGTAGTCGTTGTTGATTCGCTCGACGCGGTTGCGCAGATCGTGCAGCGTCACCTCGTGCTTCATCACGCAGGCCAGGACCTGTAGCATCGCCAGAACGCAGACCGCGCCCGCGATGGCGACGAGGATTAGGATGCTGGTGGGGAAGGGGGTCATGTTGGTGTTTGATCGGCTCTTTTGACCCATAACTTGTGTCTGACGCACCCCGCTTGGGTCAAAGCCGTACAATGGATGAGCAATGTTGCGCCTCGGCGTGCGATGTGCGTGGAGGATCAAGCGTTGAAGCGATTCTGGGCTTTGTTGATAATGATTCTGGTGTCGTGCATCATGCACTCGTCGGCCCACGCACAAGATGGCGACGCGATGGGCATCGACGAAGAGGTCACCTTGACGATTGCCCGATTTGGCGTCGGTGGGGCGGCCAGGCTGGGCGATTGGGTCGGTATCCAGGTCAACCTGATGGACAATGGATCGAGCCCGCGTGATATTATTTTGCGGTTCGCCATCATGGACGCCGACGGCGACGAAACTCAGTACGACCGGGTTATTACGGCAAGCCCCGGACAACAACTCAGCTACTGGCTCTACGGGTGGCTCCCGTTTCGTGACACCGGCGACGGGTACGAGGTGCGTGCCTACGAGGGCATCGAGACCTCGGATTCTTCGAACATTATTGGATACCGTGCGGGCAAAATGCTCGGGCGGACCATTGTTCGTTCACGCCCGATGTTCCCCGGCGTGGCGCTGATGGGGGTGATCGGTCCTCGCCAGGCGGGCTTGGACCAGTACTCGGTCATGGTCAAGCAGCGCCAGTGGATGCCGATGGGGCACGAGCTCACCTTGACCGCTACGGGATTGACGATTCAGTCGTTGCCCGATCGTTGGCAGGGGCTCGTAGCCTTTGATACCCTTGTCTGGACCGAACCCAACCTTGCAAGCTCGGATCCCAACCGTCTGACGATTGAACAAGCCCGGGCGATCCGAAACTGGGTCGCCCATGGCGGGCATCTTGTTGTGGTGCTGCCGACCTCGGGCGATCCGTGGTTTGGCTCGGCCCACCCGCTGCGGACGCTGATGCCCGACATCAAACGCCCCGATCGACGCGAGGGGGTGAATCTAGAGGCGTACCGCTCGCTCCTCACCGAATCGCGTGATATCCCGTTGCCCAAGAATGCCGCGGTGCATGTGTTCGAGCCTGTGGACGATGCCCAGCGGGGCGATGCGATCCCCATCCTCAACGGAGCCGACGGCAAGTGCGTGGTGATCCGCAAACTCTCGGGCTCGGGCGCGGTGACGGTGGTGGGGTTGGACCTCACCCATGGCGAACTCCGCCGGGTCGGGCTGCCTGATGTCGAATCCATCTGGCACCGGGTCCTGGGGATGCGGGGCAGGGCGGTCCGCATCGACCAGATGAGCGAGACCGAGATCGGCGATGTTTCAAGTCGACCGATCCGGCTGTTTGATTCGGGCATCGCCGGTGCGATCGCCAAGACCGGGCGCGCGGTGCAGGGCGTGCTCTTTGGGCTTTTGGTCTTTGTGGTGTACTGGATCGTCGCCGGTCCGGGCGGGTTCTTTGTACTCCGCTCACGCAAAAAACAACACCACGCATGGGTTGTCTTTGTTGGGTGCATCGGTGTGTTTACCGCGCTGTCGTGGATGGGCGCGACGGCCCTCCGCCCCAAGACCAAAGACATCTCCCACCTCACGCTTCTGCAGCAAGTCGACGGACAACCAACCATGCGGGCACGCTCGTGGATGAGCATTATGCTGCCAACCTATGGATCTTCGTTGGTTTCGCTCGTGGACCCCGACGCGGTGGATTCCGAGTTTCTCAACGCTGTCCCGTCTGGGCATCTGCTCTCGCCTTGGGCATCGCCGACGACATCGGGCGGGCTCACCAACGGGTACCCCGACAACACCGGGTACCGCATCGAGGCCCGCAATCCAAGCGGGTTCCGTGTGCCCACGCGGGCAACGGTTAAGGATTTCTTGGCCGACTGGTTCGGCGAAGAACAAGAAAAATGGTCCATGATTATCCCGGTCGGGGAGGTGGGTGATCTTGAAACTCCAACGCTCGAACTCAATGGCACCGTGGTCGATGGGTTAGTTGCCCACGGGTTCCCCGGTGCGATGACCGATGTGCGTGTGATCGTGGTCAGCCGACAGAACCGCATCTTGCCGCCCGGCGGGAAACTCGGGCGCAACCCAATCTCACGGGCATCGGTGTTTGCCCCGGTATTTACCGGTGGAAAATGGATGCCCGGAGAGAACCTCGATCTCAACATCATCACCACCACCCGACGGACGGCTGCCAACAAGGGCATCGTACGTGATTCGTTTTTCTCGACCGCGGTCCGCAAGGGCGAAGACTACAGCGGCGTCGACCTCTCGCCCGCAGCGCCGCTTGTTGACCGTTTGATTATGGGTTCGATGATCTCACAGTTCGACCCGCCTCGCTACGGCGTGCAGAATGATCCGGTCGGCGACCGCGTTGCCCGAAGGCGCCAGACCCACGGGTGGGATCTGGGGCGTTGGTTCACCCAGCCCTGCGTGATCGTGATCGGGGCCGTCAAGGTTGACCCGAGGGACGCATCCGTGGACGGCATGCCGGTCCCGGTGTTCGTCGATGGCAAGCGGGTGAAGTCTTCGGGCACGACGATCGTCACCTGGGTGTACCCATTGGCATCGAACCCGCCATCGAGTTATTTGACCGATAATTTTTCCTCACCAGATTCACCATAAAAAACAGATCCAAAGAAATAGAGCCAAATCCATGCCGATGATCGAAACCATCAACCTGACCAAACGCTACGGCGAGCTGACCGCGCTCAACTCGCTCAACCTCACCATCAACGAGGGTGATTGCTTCGGGTTCATCGGGCCCAACGGCGCGGGCAAAACGACGACGATCAAGATCCTCGCCACGCTGCTCAAGCCCTCGAGCGGGCAGGCGCAGGTCGCCGGGATGACCGTCGGGTACCAGAACCGCCAGATCCGCCCGCTGATCGGGTATGTCCCTGACTTTATGGGCGCGTACCAGGACATGGTGGTGCACGAGTACCTCGAGTTCTTTGCCGCGGCGTACAACATCAACGGCATGCAACGCAAGAAGGTCGTCAACGATGTGCTCGACCTGACCGACCTGACCTACAAGCAGACCGCCGAGGTCAGCTCGCTGAGCCGCGGCATGCAGCAGCGGCTGTCGATCGCCCGCGTGCTCTTGCACGATCCAAAGGTGCTGCTGATGGACGAGCCGGCGTCCGGGCTCGACCCGCGCGCC
>JAESUL010000001.1 GCA_016763115.1 Phycisphaerales bacterium
ATTCAGGGGCGGAGCGACAAGCCGTACACGACGACGCTGTCGTTTGAGCCGTTTTCGATTGAGTCGCAGGACAAGATCATCCGGGCGATGAGCGAGCAGGTGCGGTACGCCGCCAAACTGCTCGCCGGCGAGCTGCCAAGCAATACCGAGGATGTCTTCGCGCCCCTCGGGCTCAAGCTGTTCCCGTCCGAGCCCGGCGAGATCGATCCGGTGTGCACCTGTCCGGATTGGTCCGAAGAGAAAAAATGGTGCAAGCACGCGGTCTGTCTCGCGGCCTTGCTTGCCGAGAAACTCGCCGCCGATCCGATGCTGATCTTCGGGCTCCATAATATGCCCGGGTCCGAGTTGATCGAAGGGCTGCGTCAGCACCGAACGGTCGGTGCACAAGGGCCTGGACCCGCGCCGGTTCTGATTGCCCATGTGCCGGGTGTTTCCGATGTGTCCAGCCCGCCGCTCGAGGATGTGCTCGATACTTTCTGGGATGTCGGCGACGGATTGCAAGAACTCGATACCCCGATCGCGCACCCCGAGGTGAGCTGCGTGCTCTTGCGTCGGCTCGGGCCGAGCCCGTTTGTGGGGGGCGGTTTTCCGCTGGTGGGCTTGATGCAGACTTGTTATGAACTGATCGGCAACTCGGTGGTTGATGCCGAGGGTTCGGACGACGACGAAACAAAGTGATACTGGGCGAACAAGTGATTCGGGGCTGAGACGTAGATTCACAAGCCCCCGCGAGATCGCATCTCGCGGGGGCTTTGTTGTATGAGCCTGGTACCGATGGGCAGCGTTGCAATCGGTTCGGCGATCCCGCCATTATGCGATTTTTAGGGTTGGTGAATCAGCACAACGATCAATTTGCAGAGATCATCTCAGAATTTGGAATATCCTCAAGATTTCCAGAGTTAGAAAACTGAATGCCTTCAATATAAACCCAACTGGATTTCCACATGACCACTCGCACGCTCAGTGACCATCGTAAACTACTCTCGCTCGCACTCTTCGCTGGATTTGCGAGTGCCGCAGTTGCTCAGGATCAGGCGGTCTATGAGTTCGAGTTCATTGCGGAATGGAGCGAAGCAACTCATCCAGCAGCCGGATTCCCCAACAATCCACACTTTTCGCGCCTCACGGGTGCGACCCACAATGACCAGTTGAGTCTCTGGTCCCCCAACGCTATTGCGACCAACGGCATCGAAGTTATGGCTGAAAGTGGAGGAACCAACGCACTCCGCTCAGAAGTTCTTTCGCACATCGACAACGGAACCGCAGACCAGTTCCTCCTTTTCGGTCCGACTCCCCTCTCGCCGGGATCTACTTCAGGGACCATCGAAGTGGATAGCAACTACTCCCTGCTTACACTCGTCACCATGATCGCTCCCAGCCCAGACTGGTTCGTTGGGATCCACGATCTCGACCTCCGCGAGGGCGGCGTATGGGTCCAAGAAATCACCATCGACCTCGATGCATATGATTCAGGCACCGACGCCGGAGTAAACTACACCTCGTCAAACTCCAACATCGCTCCCCACGACCCAATTGCCAATCTTTCCAACGAGTTCCCGTTCATCGGAACACCAAGAATCGGGACCCTCCGCATCACACGGATTTCGTGCGCAGCTGATATCGCGCCGCCGTTCGAGGGCGAACTCAATCTCCAGGATGTATTCGCATTCCTCGCGTTGTTCAATGCTCAAGACCCGAGTGCAGATCTCGCAGTGCCGTTTGGGGCGTTCAATGTTCAGGATATCTTCGCGTACCTGGCGTTGTACAACACCGGGTGTTGATGATCGACGGCTTGAACATGGATTGTGGGGGTCAACCAGACGAGTGTAGCCGGAGGGTCGAACAACCTCGCCGGGATGAATCGTTCAGTATTTGCTTGCTCGCCAGTCGGTGGTTCTGACCTGCTCCCAGAATCAAGACCGCACGGTTTTCAAGTCCCAGAGGGTGATCTGGGCAGCAATGAGTCCAACTGGTGTTCTTTCACCCACAGAGGTTCCGCGACAATTTGCGGATCTGGGTCCGTTTGAAGGTGTTTGTACACCACATCATGGAGATGCGAGGTTGGATCGAGATGCTGCCGGGGCTATACTCTTGTCCTTATGCGGAGCCGGGTGCGACGGACGCGGGAGTTAATCTCGCCGAGGCGCATCCAAGGGTTCTTCCCAGTGGTCTTTGGCCCAAAGCCAGCCCACGCAGCCGGGAAGGATGTGAGCTCCAAGTCGTTGTTCACCAGGCCTTTGGGTTTGACGAACAATGACGATTGTGCTGCGGACGACGCATGATCGGCAATCGCCGGCGTGTCTGGTCCGTATCAAAGCGGATCGGTACACGGGTGCACCAATGCACCATTATGCGGAGGAGAGCAGAGACCCATTCAAGCAAACGCGGGCGTGCAGACGATGCATACCCCACACGACGAATACATGTTCAAAGCATGTCGGATGCATAAATACTGCCCCATGGTGTAATGGTAGCACAGCTGGTTTTGATCCAGCCAGTCCAAGTTCAAATCTTGGTGGGGCAACTTTTTCTTGCGATCCAACGCGTCTCCAATCGCTTGATTGAATCGGTTTGTGCCGAGTGCAATGACACCCCAATCTCAGAACAATCAATCCAAGAACAACGATGTCCAGGCCGTGATTCTTGCTGCGGGCAAAGGCACACGGATGAAGTCCGATCTGCCCAAGGTCTGCCACCCGGTCGGCGGTCGTGCGATGGTCTGCGCTGTGGTCGATGCGTGCCTCGATGCGGGTTGCTCGCGGGTCGTGGTGGTCGTCGGATACAAGCAAGAACTCGTCCGTGAGGCACTCGCGTCCTTTGGCGACAAGGTCGTCTATGCGGTTCAAGAAGAACAACTCGGCACCGGTGACGCCGTGGTCAGTGCAGCCGATTCATTCGATCCGTCCATCCGTGCGGGCACCGAGCTGATTGTGCTGTGCGGCGACGGCCCGCTGATCCGCACCTCGACCCTGCGGACCATGCTCGAAACCCATCGCACCAGCGGGGCCGCCGCGACGCTGGCGACAAGCACCATCGAGAACCCCGACGGGTACGGACGGATTGTGCGTGATGCAAACGGCGGGTTTGCACGCATTATTGAGCAGAAAAACGCTTCGGCGGACGAGTTGAAACTCAACGAGGTCAACCCGAGCTACTACTGCCTCAACGCCGACAAGATGTTCAATGCACTCGCAGGGGTGACCCGCAACGAACTGACAGGCGAGTACTACATCACCGATGTGTTCGAGCTGCTGCTCAAGGACGGGGAGCATGTTGAAGTCATCGATGCGGTCCCACCCGAGGACATCTTGAGCATCAACACACTCGAGGATCTGGCGATGGTGGATTCGATCTACCGTCAGCGTCATCAGATGGAAACATCCAGCACCACCGAAACAGGAGCGTAACGATGCAAGCCGAGCTCAAAGTCTTTGCCGGTCGCAACTCCAAAGAACTGGCGCAAAAAGTCTGCGACTCGATGGGGACCCAACTCGGGCGTGCGCGCACAAGCGTGTTCCCCGATGGCGAGGTGTTCGTCAAGCTCGAAGACGATGTCCGCGGGCGCGATTGCTATGTGGTGATCTCGACCTGTGATCCGGTCAACGACAACCTGATGGAACTGCTCGTGTTCTGCGATTGCCTCCGAAGGGCGAGCGCGCACCGGATCACGATGGTGATGCCTTATTATGGATACGGTCGTCAGGACCGCAAAGACGAAGGACGGGTCCCGATCACGGCCAAACTCGTCGCCAACATGATCACCGC
>JAESUL010000152.1 GCA_016763115.1 Phycisphaerales bacterium
CCGCAGACCGTCGCGGTCCGCACGCTTGGGTTCAACGCGGTGCCATCATTGCAGCCATCGACCGGGCACCCGATCCCGTGCCCATCGTGCAACGGTAAAAAGCAAGTCGCCAACTTCTAACTCTGGTGTCTTAGTAGAGCCGGCTTGTAGCCGGCTTCTTTCGCGATTGAAAACTGCTGCACGATGCCCGGCTGCAAGCCGGGCCTACCAAAGCGGCTCAATCAAACTCATCCATAATCGCCAACTCCGCATCCTCGTCCACTTCGCGGAGTTCGAGCAGGATCTCGGAGTTCTCTGATTCGATCCCCACACGCTGATCGCGGACGAGCACCAAGAGCGCCAAGAACACGCCCACCATCTCGGCCCGGGTCCGCCCGGCGACCAAGGTCCGCAGCGTCATCGCCGAGTGCGTCGATAACCCACTCGTGATATGACGCTCAAGCCGATCGACAATGTCGGCGGCGTGCAACTCGATCGGGGTATCGTCAGAAATCACCTCGTGCTGACCCATCCGGTCAAAGTCCACGGCTGCAATAATCTGGCGGAACGCATCGACCAGATCGGCAAGATCAAGATCCTCAATCTCCAACTCACCCATGTCTTCGAGCGCAGCGTGCACACGCTGGTCATCAACGCCGGCGGGCTTGACGGGGAACCGGTTGTCCCAATCAACGCGCCTCGCTTCGAGCGTATCGGCCGCGTCGCGGAATTTTTTGTATTCGAGCAACTGACGCACCAACTCGGCCCGTGGATCTGCCCCCGGAGCGGCATCTTCTACCTCAAGATCCACATCTTTCTCGTCGAGCTTAGCCGCGAGGATTCGGCTCTTAAGTTCCATCAGCGTCGAGGCCATCACAAGAAACTCGCCGGCCAGCTCGATATCGATCCGATCAAGGTCGTCAAGAAACCCGATGTACTGCTCGGTAATCACTGAGATCGGGATATCGTGCAGATCGACCTCATGCTTGCGGATCAAGTACAGCAGCAGGTCCATCGGCCCTTCAAAGGTATCTAGCTGCACACGGTACATCTCGCTCATGCCCTATTCTAGCGTGCCCGCGCGATGGGCGTCAATCACCTAAAGACGCCGCCCCTTCGTGCAACTTGTGCTCGAAATCAAACAGACAGACATTTTCCCAAACGGACCCGGGCGTTGACGGGTCGGCTACGAACGCCGCCCCCCAATAACACCACCCAACCCCGCGCCCGCCGGGCACCGCCCGCAGCTCTGCTGACAACGCGTTGAGGTACGCCCGCTGCCCCTGAGGCGTGGCATCAAACCCCGGAAGCAACTGCCCAAGAACCCCAACAAAGTTATTCGTTTTATCATCCCATCCCAGCGTCCACGGATAGGCAACCTCGCAGAGCATCACCGGCTTGTCATACCGCCCGGCAAGCCCACGAACTGTTAGCCGCATCGAATCAAACGACCCATGCCACCACGGGTAGTAAGACAACCCGATCATATCAAACTCGACCCCCGCCGCGAGCATGCCGTCGTAGAACCAAACCCCCGCACCCAGGTCTGCGCCCCGATCGATGTGGATCATAACCTGCGGGCGTTCATTGATCCCCGCTGCATCTTCAACCCCCGCGATCGCGGCGTTGAGCATCGTTGCTAAACCAGCGAACCCGTTTACGCTGATCTGCCCCGTTGGCCAGAGCATCCCGTCGATAATCTCGTTGCCGATCTGCACGATCTCCGGCCGCGTGCCCTGGGCGTACATCGCGCCGATCACATCTCGCGTATACATACGCACACGCTTCGCCAACGCTTCATCGTCCAACCCTTCCCACGCCTGAGGCTTCTCCTGCATCGCCGGGTCCGCCCACGAACCCGAGAAATGAAAATCAACCAGCAGATCCATGCCTGCATCTCGCCCGCGCCGGGCCAACTCAAGGGCATCAGCAAGCCCGTTGTGCCCATCGCCCGGATCAACGAAGACTCGGATCCGAAGCAGATTCGCCCCCTGATCTGCGAGCAGTTGGATCGGGTCCTTTTTCTCACCCGCCTCGTCAAAGTACGATACCCCCGCTTGCTCATACCAAGGCACAAACGATGCGTCCACCCCGCGGTACTGATGCACGGGTTCGGGCTTCCTCGCCTTGGCATGGAGACTGGATTGCTCGGTCGGGACGGGCCCATTGACTTGCCCGCTGCCCATGGACACAAACGCAGCGAGTATCAGAACAAAGATATACTGAAAAAGACCCATGCCCATAGTATGGGGAAAATCACACCCGTCTTCCAGCAAAATCTCTTTCTCTGACCAGAGATACGCTGCTGACCTCCCCCACACCTCTCGGCATCAAAGGCATATCCTTCACCATGCCCCGTACGCCTCAATCCGCAGAAACCACACGCCCAGAGCAGCAGGCGTTCATCGCCCGCGTGCTCTCCCACGAATCCGACGCCATCGCACGCATCGCCCAAACCGTTGGCGACGAGTACTGCAAAGCCGTCGAGCTCATCGTTGAGTGCGCAGATGCCGGAGGCACCGTGCTCGTCTCGGGGCTCGGAAAATCCGGGCACATCGGCGCGAAAATCTCGGCGACCCTCGCCTCGATCGGCATCACCTCGCACGCGGTCCACCCGACCGAAGCCGCCCATGGCGACCTCGGACGGTTCCGCAAGCACGACCTGGCCATCTGCCTGAGCCACTCGGGCGAAACCGAAGAACTCGTCTCGCTCGCGTCCATCCTCCGCCAAGACTCCATCCCCATCATCGCCATCACCCGCGGCGCCGTCGATGGAAAACCCGAATCATCACTGATGCGATTGGCCACCGTGACGCTCGAGGTCGGCGTGGTCGACGAAGCCGGCGATGGTTCTTTCCTCGCGCCAACCACCTCAACGACCGCTGCCCTCGCCATCGCCGACGCGATCGCGCTGGCTGCAGCCCGCGCCCGCTCATTCACAGCCGAAGATTTTTATCGTCGCCACCCCGGCGGGCAGCTCGGTTCGATGCTCCGCCCAGTCACCGAACTCCTGCGATTCCACGCCGGCAAAAACCTCCCGATCGCGACCGAATCCCAAACCCTCTCCGAAGCACTCAAAGAAGCATCCAAGGTCGTCCGCCGACCCGGCGCGTTGCTCGTCGTCAATGATGCCGACAAACTCAGCGGCATCTTTACCGACTCAGACCTCCGCCGACTCATCCTCCGCGATCCGGGCGAACTCGCTAGCCCTATGGGCGAAGCGATGTCACGCGACCCGCGTGCATTGCCAGACACCGCATTGATACGCGACGCGGTAGCGATGTTCCGCGAGCACCGCACCGACGAGATCCCGGTCGTCGATGCCTCGGGAAAACCAATCGGGCTGCTCGATGTCCAGGACCTCATCACGATGAAACTCGTGCGCGGAGACGATTGATGCCCGATTCCAACACCAACCCAGATTCCAACGCAGATCCAACCCCCGATCTCAGCGATGCCTTCACCCGCCCCGAAGATGTGCAACTCCTCGTCCTCGATGTCGACGGCGTCCTCACCGACGGCTCGATCAACCTCCACGACGACGGCTCCGAAACAAAACGCTTCAGTGTCCGCGACGGGCTGGGCATCAAACTCTGGCTCGACGCCGGATTCCCCCTCGCCATCATCACCGCCCGCGCCGGCGACGCCCTCATGCACCGGGTCCGCTCGCTGGGCATCGACGAGAACCTCGTCATCCAGGGTTCCAAGAACAAATCCGAAGCCCTCGATGTTATCGTCGCCAAGACCGGCATCGCCCTCAAGCAAACCGCCTACATGGGCGACGATTGGCCCGACCTTCCCGCACTACGCCGTGTTGGTTTCCCGATGACGGTCGCCGATGCAGAGCCCGAGGTCCTCGACGCGGCGGGCTATGTCACCGAGCGCATCGGTGGGCACGGCGCGGTCCGCCAAGCCATCGCCATGATCCTCGTGGCCAAAGATCTCTACACCCCGCCACGCTGACCTACCATCGCCCATGGCAGGACCAACCGGACCATCTCCAAAGCTTCTCGGCACACTCGCCGCCATCGCGTTGGGCTGCGTTTTCGCTGCGGTCCTCTGGTTCTCGCGAACACCACCAATCCAGCTCAACTCCAACGACCAACTCTTCCCCGCGGACCCATCGGACATCCCCGATATTTCAGACCTCGCGGCGTCCGGGCGGATGTTCGTCACCATGACCGACAAGCAGGACACCACCCGCGTCGCCAGCACCCTCGAGGCCGAACGCTTCGAGCCCATCGGCAACGGGCGA
>JAESUL010000153.1 GCA_016763115.1 Phycisphaerales bacterium
CTGGAGCAAGGACAAGCGGCATCGAATTTGCGTTAATTATTTGCATGTTTCGTTTGGTATTTGTCTGTGTTTCTGGTATCATGAACTATCGGAGGATGAAAATGTCTGTTGGATCAACCATCGAGTGGACCGAAGCGACTTGGAACCCAGTTGCGGGATGCACACCTATTTCTCCAGGCTGCTTAAACTGCTACGCTGCAAGAATGTCAACACGCCTTGGCTCAATGCCGAATAAAACAGGCAAGAAGTATGGCGGAATTGTTGATAAATCTAAGTCTGGACGCCCTGTATTCAACGGCAAGATCAATCTGGATTATGACGCTTTAAAAACGCCACTTTCATGGCGACTTCCTCGAATTATCTTCGTGAACTCAATGAGCGATCTTTTCCACAAAAATGTGCCGCTAGAGTTCATACAAGAAGTGTTTAAGGTCATGGAGCAGTGCCCGCAACACACTTTTCAAGTATTAACGAAACGACCCGGGCGTGCGCTCCAGGTTGCACACAAACTCAACTGGCCTGACAATGTCTGGATGGGCACAAGTGTTGAATCTAAGCAGTATTATGAACGCATTCGGCTGCTACAGAAGATCCCGGCCAAGGTTCGGTTCCTTTCTTGCGAGCCGTTGCTTGGGCCACTGCCTCGGATTCCACTCAAAGGGATTCACTGGGTGATCGTTGGTGGCGAGAGTGGTCCAAAGTCACGCCCTATGCAAGGCACATGGGTCATGCGGATCAAAGAGCAGTGTGAAAAAAAGGATGTGCCGTTCTTCTTTAAGCAATGGGGCGGGGTACGGAAGAAAGAACACGGGCGGGAACTTCAAGGACAGACATGGGACGAAATGCCGGAGGCTTGTATTGGCTAAAAATCATGGCAGAGAACTGTGGGACACCTTGGTTGAAAAAGTTCGGAACGACGACTTAGAGGTCTCGTTTACATCCAAGGGCTCTTGGACAGCTCACAAACTGTTCTTTGTTTGCAACTACCTTGAACAAGTGGTTCGCGGCATGAAAAACAACCCTGGTTTCCCAGAAGGCCTTTGTTATGTCGATCTATTTTGCGGCGCTGGCGCTTCAGCAGCCGAAATGGATGATGGGATCAGCAAGAAATTCCCAGGCTCGCCATACATTGCCGCGTCGATAGAAAACGGTTTTGACAAGCTAGTTCTGATTGATAAGTCGGAATCCACAATCAGTGCCCTCAAAAACAGAATTTCTTCAACCTCATTCTCTGGAACATCCATTTATCTCTGCGATGACACAAATAATATCGCTGACCAAATCTGTGATCACATACCTTCAAAATCATTAAATATCACTTTTGTGGATCCATATTCTCTAAACATCCACTTTGAAACCATCAAGACACTGGCTCATCGCAAGAGAATGGATTTGATAATTTTGTTCTCAGACCGATTCGATCTTGGGAGAAATGTTCACAAATACTACTATCCAGCAACAGAGGAATCGAAGCTGGATCGTTTTCTAGGTCATTCTGATTGGAAACCGCGTTACGAGACAATGAGTAATCAAGATGGACCCCACACCCGTAAGTTCTTTGCCGAGGAGTATATCAGCAGTTTGAACAAGATTGGCTACCATCACACAAGGCACTGGCCACTGAAAGGTCCTAATGGCGATGCCTTTCGACTCGTCTACGCAAGCAAGCACGAACTAGGACTAAAGTACTGTGAGATCGCTTTAGGCACAGATCTTGACGGATCTCGATCTCTGTTCAGCCCCTAATCACACGCCAGCCAACCGCGTCCGCACATTGTCGAGCACATTCATAAAGTTAATGTACCCGTCGTACGGCGAGTCATAAGGTGAGAAATACTTGTGGACATCGCCGTCGGCCCAGTATTTCGTGCACATGTAGTAGAAATGATCGCTCGTCGTCAACTTCCGCCAATCGTTGAGCAGGTGGTTCATCTCGGTTTTCTGTGCAGCTGTCGCCGAGGGTTTGGCCTCGCTGATCCGGTCCTTGATGGCCCGTTCGAGCCGGTAGGTTTCTTCGAGCGCGTTGTGCTGCATCGCGTTTCCACGCCACGCCGTCAGGTCCCGCTCGGTGTCGGCCCATGAAATATACTCGGGCACATCGTACTCGCCGATCGGATCAAACCGCGTCAACGCCTCACTCGGCGTGATGAAATGGTTCTCCGTTGACCCATCCTCTTTATGAGCCACATCGAACACGGCTTCGGGCAGTTTTTCGAGGAACTTGAAGATCCCGGTGTCCTCCCACTGGTGCTCGCCGAAGGTTTCGTAATCCATGAACAGGTTGCACAGGTACCCGTCGCCGTTGATATTGTGTACCCACCGCGCGAACTTCTCGGCGTTGAGCGGGTACTCCTCCCACCCCTTGTTGCCGAACCGGAACGCGATGTCGTCGGACAACTTGTAGTTCTTGAGCAGCAACCCGAACGGCCGCCCGTCTGGGCCCATGAGCGCGCCCTGCTTCGATGCCGGGGGCTGGTACACAAAGTTTGGCGAGCGGTACCCGAGGTGCCGATCGGTTCCTTCGCAGAGGGTCCCGAGGAACCGCTGGTCGCCGTTGGCGTCCTTGATCTGCGACAACGCATTGGCCAACTCGTTGGCGTAGATGAGTTCGGTATTGCGGAAGACCTTGGGCGTCTGCCCGAAGAGTTCTTCGGTGAGTTTGGTGTGCATCTCGACCTGCTGACGGAACTCGTCTTGGGAATACAAGAAGCACAGCGAGTGGTAATAGGTCTCGCCGACAAACTCGCAGCACCCGGTGGCTGCGAGTTCCTGGAACAACTCGATCACATCGGGCGTGTACTTCTTGAACTGGTCGAGCACCGTCCCGGTGATCGAATACGAGATCCGGAAGTTGCCCTCGTGTCGGCGGATAAGATCGAGCATCAGTTTGGTCGTTGGGCGGTAGCACTTGTTGGCGACCTTCTCGCAGATCTGGCGGTTCGCCTCGTCATTGAAGTAAAACGGATCGGTATGAAAGACCGAGTAAGGCTTGAGCCGGTGGGGCTGGTGGACCTGAGAATAGAATACGATTGATGCCATAGCAACCTCCAACAGGATGGTACACCCATTCTGGAGTATTCACTCGGCACAACGCAAGCGCGAAAACCAAGATTCATCAATTATTCAACCTTTGCCCGCCGCCTACCGCGGATCGGTCTCGTTGGCGTTCCCACGAAACTCCTGGGCACGCGAAATCAACTCCCCGAGCACCGTATCAGGATCGCCCGTCCGCTCGGCTACCTCGTCGAGGTCAAAGTGCCACCGCACCGTGTTGGAAACAGTGGTCGGCAACGCTGTGGCCACGAGATCGATACCCGGATACTCGTGAACGGGTGTCCTGGCCCTTCGCATCTCATGGATCGCTTCGTAGCCGTTTTTTTCAAGCCGAACATCGTACTTGCCATAGAAAGTAAACCGGGCATCGCAAGGCGTCACCCCGATCTCCTGATCGTTGAGCCACACCCGTGCCCCGCTGGGCGACGAGGTGACACGGATCTGCCGCTCGACGCACCCGCCGAGGGTCGCCGCGATCAACAGCATCGCGCCGATCTGGACCCCTTGCCTACCGCCCATGCCCTGCCCCTTGTGTTTCTGTGCCGTGCCCCGTCTTACCCATTTCGGCGGGATCATGCTCATCGAACTCGTCGCCCTTGAACATCGAACCGAGGTACGCCTTGCGGACAAGATCCGACTTGATCAACTCCCTCGGCGTCCCCTCCGCGAGCACCCGCCCACTCGCCATGATGTACGCACGATCACACACTTGCAGGGTCTGCTGCACATTGTGGTCCGTAATCAGGATCGAGATCCCCCGCTCGGTCAGCCTACGGATCTCGCTTTGCAGGTCCTCGACCGCGATCGGGTCCACACCACTGAAAGGTTCATCAAGCAAGATCAGTTTCGGGTTGGTCACCAACGCCCGTGCGATCTCGAGTTTACGCCGCTCACCGCCCGAGCAGGTCCGCGCCTGGTCCTTTGCCTTGTGCGAGAGGGCGAACTGGTCGAGCAGTTCTGCCGCCCGGCGTTTCCGCTCGGCGCGCGTCAAACTCATTGTTTCAAGGATCGCCAGCAGGTTCTGCTCGCAGCTCAGCCTCTGGAACACGCTGGGCTCTTGCGAGAGGTACCCCATCCCGAACTGCGCGTGCTTGTACATCGGCAGCCCGGTCACCTCAGTGTTGTTAAAAATCACCCGCCCGCCATCACGCTCGATCATCCCGATCGTCATCCGGAAGGTCGTCGTCTTGCCCGCGCCGTTGCGCCC